>DMJJ01000152.1:0-3460 GCA_003452185.1 Verrucomicrobiales bacterium
GGGTGGTCGACCCGGGGATCGATCCGCCAGATGGAGGAGGTCAGCTCCATCTCGCCCCCCCCAAACCAGTCAGGCTCGCCCCCTCCCTGATTGGCGTCGGTCCGGGCTCCGTTCGAGACGTAGAGCATGCCATCGGGGCCGAAGGTCATCCCCTCCAGCCCATGCAGGAAGGCGAAGTTGCCCGGGTAGTTGGTCTGGAACCAGGGCTTGAGCCCGACCGGGTCACCCCCGGCGAAGGACGTGCTCCGGTAGATGGTGACAATGTTCTGGGCCGGCTTGGTGCTGTTGTTCTGCTGATTGGCCCCGACATAAAGCCGCTTCTCACGGTCCATCGCCATCGCCACCAGGATCACGGGGCCCCCGAGATCGCCGGGCCGCTTCTCCAGGTAGTCGCTCCCCTTGTGGAGCTGGCGAAGGAGGGCATTCGGGACATCGAGCCGCCAGACATCCCCGTTGTTGCCCGTAAGGATGTAGAGCGGCCCCCCTTTGCCATCACTCACAATGCGAAGGGGGTTGGAGGGCATCTTGACCACCTCGCGGAGGGTGAACCCCTCGGGAGGGGTCGGCAGCGGGGGAAACTGGCTGGCCGCCACCAGCGCCTCGAATGTCTTGTGCTCGGTGGTCGCCCTGACGGCCTGGACCTCCGCCGCCGAGACGGGCCCGGCGCTGTTGCCCCAGCTGTTGCGGACGTACGTCAGGACCTCGGCAATCTGCTGGTCGTTGATCAACACCGGCGGCATCGAGCCGGCGTACCGACGGTTGTTAACCCGGATCTCGCCCGAGAGCCCCTGCAGGACCACGCGGATGGAGCGATCCCGGTCCTCCAGGAGATAGTCGGACCGGGCCAGCGGCGGATACGCCCCCGGGAGCCCCTGTCCGTTCAGCTGGTGGCAGATGAAGCAGTTTTGGGTGAAGAGAAGGCGCCCCCGTTCCATCACGTCGGCGGGGGCCGTCGGGGCGGCTTCCTGGGCGCGGGCGACGGGGAGAAACAGAAGGGCCGCGAGCCCAAGGCCCGCCATCGCTGAGGAAAACATGGAGCGAAACATCTGCCCGCGAAGTATCCCGATCCCGGGGCCGCGTGCAATCCAAAGGCGCGACAGGTCCAGCTCAGCCCAGGAGCTGGCGGGCGGCCTTGCGACGGGCGACAAACCGCTTCACCAACTCGTCGGCCACCACCCCCCCGAGGATCACGGCGCCGATGATCGCGTACTCGATGTTCTTGGGGAGCGCATCCACCAGCGTGATCATCGTGCGCAGCACCTGCATGAGGGCGGTTCCGAGGATCACCCCGGTGATGGTCCCCTGCCCCCCGCGGAGGCTGCACCCCCCGAGGACCGCGGCGGCGATGGCGTAAAGCTCATAGAAGTTGCCAAAGTCGGCCGGCTGCGCGGAGTTTACATCCAGGACAAAGAGCATCCCGCCCAGCCCCGAGAGGAGGGCGCAGATCACGTACGCCAGGACGATCATCCGCTCCGTCCGGATCCCGCTGTAACGGGCCGCATCCTCGTTGCGACCGAGCGCCAGGAGATACCGGCCGTAAATGGTCTGGTTCAGGAAAATGGCCGCCGCCACCGCCACCACCAGCAGGATGATGCACGGGAACGGGATCCCGAACCCCTCGATTCCCGGAACGGGAATCCGCGACGTTGCCAGCCAGCGGAGCTCCTTGAAGTCGTTTCCGAACCCCATCGTCTGGTCGCGGGTAAACCCGCGGGTCACCCCCCGGTAAATCAGCAGCCCGCAGAGCGTCACCACGAACGGCTGGATCCGCAGCCGGGTGATCAGCAGCCCGTGGGCGCACCCAATGGCGACCGAGACCCCCGCGGCGATGAGGAGCCCGAGGGCGAGCGGCACCTTGACCGAGGTGAGGAGCCAGGGGAGGCCGACCCCGATCAGGCAGACGACCGAGCCGATGGAGAGGTCGATCCCGCTGGTGATGATGACAAACGCGACCCCGATACTCAGCACCCCGAAGAGGGCGGTGCGGCGGAGCAGGTTCTCGATGTTGAACGGGGTGAGAAACTTGTCGCTCATCAGCGCCGTGGCCACGCAGACCACGAGGAGAAGCCCAAAAATGCCGAGTAGTTTCTTCATGCTTGCCTCATCCCGAATGTCCCGTCGCCAGCCGCATCACCGCCTCCTCGCTCAGGTCGCGGCGGGGGAGCTCCCCCGTGATCCGCCCCTCGTGCATGACCAGGGCACGGTCCGAAAGCCCGAGCACCTCCTCCATCTCGCTGGAGACAAAAAGAATCGCAACCCCCTGCCCGGCCAGCTCCTCCATGATCCGGTAAATCTCGGCCTTCGCGCCAACATCAATTCCGCGGGTCGGCTCGTCCAGCAGCAGGACTCGGGGCTCCAGGGCGAGCCATTTCCCCAACACCACCTTTTGCTGGTTTCCCCCGGAGAGGAATCGCACCTCCTGTCGGTCATGCGGGGTCTTGATGCTCAGGCGGGAAATCATCGATGCGGAGATCTCGGCCTCGTAGGGACCCGGCAGGAACCCGTTTCTCTGCTCCCGTCGCAGGCTGGCGAGGGTCATGTTCTCCCGCACCGCCATCTCGAGGATGAGGCCCTGCTGCTTGCGGTCCTCCGGAACCAGGGCGAGCCCCGCATCGATGGCGTCGATCGGGGCCCCCATCGTCCGGGGCACCCCCGAGATGAGGATCTCCCCGCCGGCCGCGGGGGTGATGCCGAACAGCGTCGTCAGGACCTCGGTCCGCCCGGCCCCGACGAGCCCGGCGATGCCGACCATCTCCCCCGCCCGGAGCTCAAACGCGAGTTCCTTCTCCGGATGGGCCGGGGTCCGGAGCCCCCGGACCTCGAGAAGCGGGACCCCTTCAGGGGCTCGCGAAGCGGACCCGGCGGCGCGCCGGTAAAACTGCGAGACATCCCGGCCCACCATGAGCCGCACCAGGTTGTCGTGGGTGATCTCCCCCGCCCCGAGCTCCCCGGCGTTGGCGCCGTCCCTGAGCACGGTCACCCGATGGGCCAGCTCCCGCACCTCGCCCAGACGGTGGGAAATGTAAACGATGCTGACTCCACGGGCGCTCAGGTCGCGGATCACCCGCTTGAGCTGCTCCGCCTCGTGCTGCGTGAGGCTCGAGGTCGGCTCATCCATGATCAGCACCCGGGCATCGACCGAAAGCGCCTTGGCGATCTCAACCATCTGCTGGTGGCCGATCGTGAGGTCCCGGACCAGGGTGCGGGAATCGACCTCAAGGCCGACGCGGGCCAGGCAGAGGCGCGCGTCGGCGTGGATCCGGGCATGGTCAATCAGGCCCCGGCGACGGGGCTCCCTGCCGAGGAAAATGTTCGAGCCGACGTCGAGGTTGTCGGCGAGGTTGAGCTCCTGGTGGATCAGGGCGATCCCGTGCCGCAGGGCGGTCTCCACCGAATCGATCTCCACCCGCGCCCCCTCCAGCCGGATCTCCCCCTGGTCCGGGGGTTGCACCCCGGCCAG
>DMJJ01000152.1:3835-4953 GCA_003452185.1 Verrucomicrobiales bacterium
CCGCCAGGGTAAGATTCACCCCCCGGAGCGCCTTGACCCCGGGAAACTGCTTCACCACCCCGCGAACCTCAAGGAGCGGGGGGATCATCCCTTCTTGAGCTTCGCCTTCAGGTCGGCCCAAAACTCATCGACGTTGGCCTTGCGAATCTGGCGGGCCGGGATGTCGATAAACTTCCCCTCCGGCACCACCCCCTTGTTGCCACGGGTGAGCTCGGTGAGAATCTCAACCGACTTGTACCCGTAGAGGTAGGGATTCTGAACCACGGTCCCGTACACGTTCCCCTTCTGAATCCCGTCCAGGGTTTCATCCGCCTCGTCGAACGCGATGAGCTTGATCTTCCCAAGCTTCCCGGCGCGATCGAGAGCCTCGATCAGGAGCGGGGGGTTGTAGCCGAACAGCCCGACCATGGCATCAAGGTCGGGATAGCGCGCCATGCTGTCCTCGGCGTTGGCCTTCCCTTTGGCCCGGTCGAACTGGTCGGTGAGGGTCCCCAGGATGGTGAACCCGTTCCCCGTGATCACATCGCCCGGGGGGTCGTAGCGCTTCGGGTCTTCGGACCGGCCGAGCATCTCATCAATGACCCCCTGGCGACGACGCCGGGCGTTATCCTGCTCAAGCCGTCCGATGAACAGCATCACCTTCCCCCCCTTGGGGAGCGCCTCCTTGACCAGGGCGCCGCACATCCGGCCGGCCTTGTAGTTGTCCATGCCGATGTAGAGGAGCCGGTTCGAGTCCGGGGCGTCGGAGTCGTGGGTGAGGAGCCGGGTGTTGGCGGCGGCCTTGTTCAGGATCTCGGTCTGGTTGGCCGGGTCGATCGGGCTGACAGCGATGCCGTCGACCCCCCGGGTGAGGAGATCCTCGATCGTCCGCTTTTGATCCTCGATCCCCGCGGGCATGTGAACACTGGCCTCCACCCCGAGCTTGGCCGCGGCATGTCCCACCCCGGTCTCGGCGATGGTCCAAAACGCGGCGACCCCGTTGCTGATGAACGCGACACGCGGCTTCTTGGCCGGTTTGGTCCCCTCGGCCTGGCTGCCCCCCCCGGGGGCGGTCTGCGACGGAGTGGAGGGATTGCAGGCCGTGAGGCAAAGCAGCATGCCGACATACAGCCCGCCGA
>DMJJ01000152.1:5205-11235 GCA_003452185.1 Verrucomicrobiales bacterium
GCGGTGGAAGCGGTGGTTCATAAGCGGGGGAGTTTTTAGCGGAAAACCGCCCCCGGTCAAACCACGAAAGCGATGGAAGTCAGGAAAGGATCCCCTTCACCAGCTCCCCATGGATGTCGGTGAGCCGGTAATCCCGCCCCTGAAACCGGAAGGTGAGCCGCGTATGGTCAATCCCCAGCCGGTTCATCACCGTGGCGTTCAGGTCGTGAATGTGCACGGGATCCCGGACCACGTTGTAGCAATAGTCATCGGTCTCGCCGTACACCGTCCCGGGCTTGATCCCCCCACCCGCCATCCAGACCGAGTAGCAGCGACCATGATGGTCCCGTCCGTAGTTCTCCTTCTCGATCTTCCCCTGGCTGTACACGGTGCGGCCGAACTCCCCGCCCCAGACCACCAGGGTGTCGTCCAGCAGCCCCCGCTGCTTGAGATCCTTGACGAGCGCGGCGCTCGGCTGGTCGGTGTCCTTGCACTGCTCACGGATCCGGCGAGGCAGCGAGCCGTGCTGGTCCCAACCCCGGTGGTAAAGCTGGATGAACCGGACGCCCCGCTCGGCCATGCGCCGGGCGAGGAGACAGTTGTAAGCGAAGGAACCCGGCTTCCGGACGTCCGGGCCATAGGAATCGAGGGTCTTGGCATCCTCCTTCGAGATGTCGGTCAGCTCGGGAACCGAGGCCTGCATCCGGAACGACATCTCATACTGGGCGATGCGGGTGTTGATCTCCGGATCCGCGAAGGCCTGGTACTGCTTCTGGTTCAGTTTTGAAATTCCGTCGAGCATGCGACGCCGGGTGCTGGAGTCCACCCCCGGGGGGTTCGAGAGGAACAACACGGGGTCGGCCATGCCGCGGAACTGCACCCCCTGGTGCTCCGAGGGGAGAAACCCGGAGCTCCAAAGCCGGGTGTAAAGCGGCTGATCGCTCTCCTTGCCGCTCGAGATCATGACGATGAACGCCGGGAGGTTCTCGTTCGCCGCCCCAAGGCCGTAGCTCAGCCACGAGCCCATGCAAGGACGCCCCGGCTGCTGGAATCCCGTCTGGATGAAGGTGATCGCCGGGTCATGGTTGATCGCCTCGGTGTTGACGGTGCGCACCAGCGCCATGTCGTCCACGATCCCCGCCGTGTGGGGGATGAGCTCGCTCAGCCAGGTCCCGTTCTTCCCGTGCTGGTTGAACTTGAACATCGAGGCCACGACCGGAAAGGAGCTCTGGCCGCTGGTCATGGTGGTCAGCCGCTGCCCCATCCGAACCGAGGCCGGAAGATCCTGCTGATGGTATTTTTCGAGCTGGGGCTTGTAGTCGAAAGGATCAATCTGGGAGGGCCCCCCCGCCATGAAAAGGTAAATCACCCGCTTCGCCCGGGCAGGATGGTGCGTGGAGGTGAGGGGATAGTGGGGAACCTCCCCCTCGGCCCCGAGGGCGGATCGGAGGCCGGGGTTGAGCAGGGAACCGAGGGCGGCGACACCGATCCCGGTGGCCGAGCGGCCAAAGAACTGGCGCCGGGTGCTGAGAAGCTCGTATTCGCGGAGGGGATTCATGTTCAGGTCCTCAAATCTTCGTCACGGTTTCGTCCAGATTCAAAATCATGCTGGTCACGGTCGCCCAGGCCGCCAGGTCGGTCTCGGAGACCGGCGCGGTGGCCTTGAACGGCCCCACTCCCAGCAACTTTCGGGCTGCCTCGGGATCCTTGGCAAAGGCGGCCCGCTGGGCCTCGAGCGTTTGTGCCAGGATCCGGATTTCGTCGGTGGAGGGCTTCCGCGCCGTGGCCAGCCGGAACGCGTAGGCAAGCCGGCTCTCGGTGGACCGCCCCCCCTCCCGCAGCGCCCTGTCCGCCAGGGCCCGCGACGACTCCACAAACTGCGGGTCGTTGAGCAGCGCCAGCGCCTGGAGCGGCGTGTTGGTGCGGGGCCGCCGCACCACACAATACTCCCGCGTCGGCGCATCAAAGATCAGCATGTTGGGAGGCGGGCTCTGCCGCTTCCAGTTCGTATAGAGACTCCGGCGGTGCTGCCCCTCCCCCTCATCCTGGACATACTTCTGGGAGTTGTTGAAGGAAACCGCCTCCCAAAGGCCCGGGGGCTCATACGGCTTCGCACTCCGGCCTCCAAGCCGGTCGACCAAAAGCCCGCTGACATACAGCGCGGTGTCACGCACCACCTCCCCCTCGACCCGGAACCGGGGGCCGCGCGCCAGCAGGCGGTTCTCGGGATCCCGCTTCAGGAGCTCGGGCGACAGCCTCGACGACTGCTGGTAGGTGGCCGACATCAACATCAGCTTCTGCAGGTGCTGGATGTTCCATCCCGACTGCACGAACTCAGTCGCCAGCCAGTCGAGGAGCTCGGGATGGGAGGGGGGCTCACTCTGCATCCCGAAGTCGTCCGAGGTTTTCACGATGCCCACCCCGAAAATCTGCTGCCAGTAGCGATTCACCGTCACCCGCGATGTCAGGGGGTGGTTCGGAAGCGTGAGCCATTTGGCCAGGCCCAGCCGGTTGGTCGGGGCATCCTTGGGGAACGGAGGGAACACGGCCGGGGTTCCGCGAACCACCTTCTCCCCCACCTTGTCGTACTCCCCCCGCATCAGGAGGAACGTGTCGCGGGGCTTCTCCATCTCCTCGCGAGCCACCAGCGTGCTCGGGATGGTCTTGTTGAGCCCCTCCTGCTCCTCCCGCCAATGGGAAACGTTGTCCGCATCCCGACGCCAGTCCGGGGAGGCGACGCGGCGGAAATAGTTCCGCACCCGATTCTGCTGGTCAGGGGTGAGCTGGTCGGCAGCGGCAAACACCGGGGCCAGATCCCCGGGCAGAACCGACTCGTCCAGGGGCGATTGACGGAACCCAAATCGACTGTCCCCCTGGACGTTCACCATCTTCACCAGGAGGGTGTTGTCGCCGGCATGGAGCCGGATGGTCACCTTGAGGGGGCCCTGGCCCGGCTTCTCGGGTTCGGCCCGCTCGCCCGCCAGCGATCCGTTCACCCAGAACCGGAACCCGTCGTCGGCCCGGATCGAGACCTCGGCCTGCTGGTCGTGAGCCACGGAAATCTTGCGACTGAGATAAAACAGTCCGTGCACCCCATGGAGGCTGCTCACCAGGACATGGTCGTTGCCATCGTCCAGGTCGCCCCGGCCGGCCCAGCGAACCTCCTCCTTCACGCCCGGAAAGGCCTTCTTCGGGTCGATCTCGCGCTCGGGATCGAGCGGCTTGGCCAGCGTTTCCGCAACCTCCCCGGCCTTGAGGGGCCCGAGGATCTGCCACGAGTCCTGCTTCGGGGGAGCCAGCAGGCGGGCCAGGGCCGCATCCCGCGCAAACCCGATCCGGAAACGGCCGAGAGCACGTCGGTTGACCGAGGCCTCCGACTTCAGCTGGACACGGATCTCCGCACCCTCGGGCAGCTGAGCGGTCTCCCCCAGGAGAAAGAGGGCCGCGTGACGCTCCACCGTCGCGGCATCCGTCGGCTGCCACCCGGTGTCGGGCTTGCCGTCGATCGCCTTCTCGATCTCGCGATCCTTGATCGCCGCATCCGCGACGGCCCGGGCAAAGGTAAGCTTGTGCGCCTCACCGGCACTCCCGTCGGGTCGGGGAACAGACCACTCCGCCTCAAACTCTGAAAGCCGGAACTTCCCGTCATCGGCACGCGAGCTTCCCTTCTGCGGCAGGGTCTCGTCCGGAAGGGTCTCCAGGCGCAGGGCGGCCAGGGGGCCCGCTCCAAGCTTGAAGCTCAGTTGGTAGATGTCCTTGGGAGGATTCGGACCGCTGACCCGGACCGACTGGTCGGCCAGGACCTCGAACTGCGCGTTGCTGGTGGAATGATGGGAGGAGGGGGCGGCCACCGTCCAGGAGCGCGTGAGCTCGGAGCGCCACTTTTGCTCCCACGCCTTTTGTCGCTCATCCAACCCGGGATTCGGTGCGTCAATCCGCGACTGCCCCTCAGCAATCAGCTTCTTCAACTCCTCCAACCGCCGGCTCTCCTCAGGGGTCGGCACCTGGATGGCGGGGTCAGGGTTCGGGGCGTTGCCATCCATGACCGATTCCCGCAGCGTGTTAAAGAACGAGAGGAGCCCGTAATACTCCTTCTGCGCGATCGGATCGTATTTGTGGGTGTGGCACCGGGCACAGACCAACGTCATGCCTAACCAGATCGTGCCGGTGGTCTCGGTGCGATCAAACCCGTACTTCGCCTGGTATTCCTCGATGATCGCCCCCCCTTCCCCGGTGCTCATGTTGGCCCGCACATACCCCGAGGCGATCTTCTGGTCGAGGGTGGCATCGGGGAGAAGGTCGCCCGCCAACTGCTCCAGGGTGAACTGGTCAAAGGGAAGTTTCCGGTTGTAGGCCCCGACCACCCAGTCGCGGTACTTCCACATGCTCCTCTCGGAATCGATGTGATACCCGTGCGAGTCGGCATACCGGACTGCGTCCATCCAGTACTTCGCCATGTGCTCCCCGTAATGCGGGGAGTTCATCAGGCGATCGATGAGCTTCCCGTACGCGTCGGGGCCCTTGTCCGCCAGGAACGCATCCACCTCGGCCGGGGTCGGAGGAAGCCCGGTCAGGTCGAGGGTGGCCCGGCGGATCAGCGTCACCTTGTCCGCGGCGGGGGAAGGCTTCAGTCCCTCCTTCTCGAGACGGGCAAGGATGAACCGGTCAATCTCGTTGCGGGGCCAGCGCGAATCCGCCGTCTGGGGCGGGACCGGCCGCTTCGGGGGCTCATACGCCCAGTGACTCATCCAGGTCGCCCCCTGGGCGATCCAGTTCCGGAAAAGCTCCTTCTGGGCAGGCGTCAGACTCTTCCCAGACTTGGGGGGAGGCATCACGTCGTCCGCGTCAGAGGTGAAGATCCGCTTGATCAACTCGCTCTGGTCGGGGCTTCCCGGCACCACCGGCGCCTTGCCCGATTTGGCAGCGGCCAGGACATCCTCATGCACATCCAGGCGAAGCTTTCCCTTGCGGCCCTTCTCATCCGGGCCGTGGCAGGAGAAGCAGTTGTCGGACAGAATTGGCCGGATCTGCCGCGCGAAGTCCACCGTCCCCAACGGCTTGGACTCCGCGGCGCGGAGCATGGGGGCGAGGAGGAATGTGACCGCGGCAGCGGCCAGAAGGGCCGCCCGCGCCTGCCGGAAGGAAAAACCGGGAGTGATCATGTCTCGGGTCATCTCAATGCGTGCAGTTTGTATGGACTCATTCCGGACGGACGGTATTCGGGCGATAACGGGGTGCAATCCCATGAGTGGACACCCCCCGGGCCAGGGGCATCCATGCCGCGGTTGCCATTTTCCCCACCGATGTTGCAAAGGCTGGCGTTCGGGGCCGCATTTCATTAATCCTCTGGCCAATGACGACGATGGACAAGTCCTCAAAAATTTTTGTCGCGGGCCACCGGGGGCTGGTTGGGAGCGCGATCTACCGCGAGCTGCACTCCCAAGGGTACCAAAAGGTGCTGGGCCGCGCCCGCTCCGAGCTCGACCTGCTCGATACCGCGGCGGTCAACGCCTTCTACGCCACCGAGAAGCCGGAATACGTGATCATCGCCGCCGCGAAAGTCGGGGGGATCCTGGCCAACGACACCCAGCCGGCCGACTTCCTCTACCAAAACCTCCAGATCCAGAACAACCTGATCCACGGGGCCTACAAGGCCGGAGTCCGGAAGCTCCTCTTCCTGGGGAGCTCCTGCATCTATCCCAAACACGCCCCCCAGCCGATGAAGGAGGAGCACCTCCTCACCGGCCCCCTGGAGCCGACCAACCAGTGGTACGCCGTGGCCAAGATCGCCGGCATCAAGCTCTGCCAGGCCTACCGCCGGCAGCATCGCTGCGACTTCATCAGCGCCATGCCGACCAACATGTACGGCCCCAACGACAACTACGACCTCCAAACCTCCCACGTCCTCCCGGCCCTGATCCGCAAGTTCCACGAGGCCAAGGTGGCCGGAGCGCCGTCGGTCGAGATCTGGGGAACCGGCAGTCCGATGCGCGAGTTCCTGCACGTCGACGATCTTGCCGATGCGTGCGTTCACTTGATGGAGCACTACGA
>DMJJ01000353.1:0-257 GCA_003452185.1 Verrucomicrobiales bacterium
CAGTTCCCGGTTGTGGTCCGTCAGGGAGCCGCCTGCGAGGTGGATGCCGGCAATCCTCAGCTCGATCCGACCGACAACTGGGACTTCGAGCTGGGGCTGAAAACCTGGACCCGCTCCGGCGACGCGTTCGAGCACCAGCCCACCGTGGGGGACAACGTCCACGTACAGCGGATTCCCGAGCTCAAGGACCAGTACGAAGCCGGGATCGGGGGGGATTATTGGAAGGACCTGGAGTTCCCCATCGGCCACCACGGCGA
>DMJJ01000353.1:515-7342 GCA_003452185.1 Verrucomicrobiales bacterium
TTCCCCATCGGCCACCACGGCGAGCATTGGATCGGCACCGCGGAAAACCACCCCGACGACTCCACCGAGCCGGGCACCCTGCAGGGAGACGTCAAGACAGGCACCCTGCTCTCCAAGCCTTTTGTCCTGACGGAGCGCTTCATCACCTTCCTCATCGGGGGCAAGGCGGACCTCGACCTGCTGCGGGTGGAGCTCTGGGTTCACGCCGAGCCGGGAGACCTGGATGCGGCCCCCCTTGGAGGGAGCCTTTTCAAGCTGGTGAAAAAGACCACCGGTCATGACAGCGAAAGGATGCGCCGGGAGGCATTCGACGCGGGGGACTACGTTGGCCAGTTCTGCCGGATCCGGATCGTCGACCTCTCCTCCACGGGACACCTGAACGTGGATGACTTCCGGTTCCAGCCCGCGCATCCCCTCTTCACCAAGGTGCGGGTCGGGGGTGTTGAGCACGAGTCGGTCGTCTGGTTTGAGTCGCACCTCTACGACTGGGACTCGCCCGTCTGGGGTCTGGCCGACATGCACACCCATCCAATGGCCCACCTCGGGCTGGGCCGGAAGATTTTCCACGGCCAGCCGGACGGCGACCTGAAGGAAGCCCTCTCGGATTGCAACTGTGATCACGGCGGCTGGGGCCTCGACAACCCGTGCGGCAACTACCTGCGGCAGATCGCCGTCGCGGCCTTCGACTCGGAGGCGATGAACGATCATCAGCTCGGATGGGATCCGAACCAGTGGAAGCGGTTCCAGAAGTGGCCCATCTTCACCTCCTACTCCCACCAGCAGATGTGGCACGAATGGGTGAAGCGGGCCTACGACGGCGGCCTGCGGGTGATGGTGGCCCTGACCGTGCACAACCACCTGCTGGCCCAGGCCACGATCAACTCCGTCCCCCCGCTCGATGACCAGAGCGTGATGATGACCCAGATCACGGAGCTCAAGGCCTTCGTCGACCGCCACTCCGACTTCCTGGAGATCGCCTACGACCCGTTTCAGCTCCGCGACATCGTCCGGAGGAACAAGCTCGCCATCATCATCGGATCGGAGACGGACGACATCGGCAACTTCGACCAGAACCCCCTGGTGTCGGAGCTGGGGGACGAGCTCTCCAAGACGCTGGTCCGGGGCCGGCTCCAGGAGCTCCACGACGCGGGCCTCCGGTACATCTTCCCGGTGCATCTCACGGACAACAAATTCGCCGGGACGGCGGTTTATAACGCCCTGTTCGCCGTGGCGACGAAGTTTTACATGGGGGAGAAGCTCCAGGTGGAGGGGGCCGACGGGGGGATCCAGTACAAGCTCCCGGACCTGAATGCCGCGCACTACCTGCCGTCGGCAGGGGACATCCTGGGGAAGATGGCGGAGGCGTTGGTCAACCCCGTAGCCCCGGTGCAGATGATGGTCGAGCTGAACGGCCAGGTGATGGGAAGCCACCAGAACCTGAGCGACTCGAGCATGGGCCTCGGAGCGGTGAGCTCCGTCAGCCTGCTTCCGGTGATCGCCTCGGTGGGCGTGGTCGCCGCCCCCGTGCTGATCGACTTCTTCGGGGATTTTGCCTCTCTCAAGCTCCCGGAGGACATCTATCCCCTGGGGAACAACTACCCCCCCTACGCCTCCATCGGGGTGAACCACACCGGGCATCGAAATGCCAAGCCGCTGACCCAGCTCGGGGATTTTGCCATCCGGGAGATGATGCGGCTTGGAATGATGATCGACCTCGATCACATGGATGAGCGCGGCGTCACCAATGTGCTGGCCGTGGCGGAGCAGGTGCCCGGGGGCTATCCGCTCAACTCGGGTCACAACAGCTTCCGGGCGATCCGCTACGACGCGAGCGAAAACCAGCGCACGCCCGATCACCTGCAGCGGATCCAGAAGCTGGGAGGCATGATGGGGCTCGGATGGGGCAACACGGACACGCGCTATGCGAGCGAGGGGCTGGGGCACAACCCGACGCAGACGAGCTCCGCCGTGGATAACGACTCCCCGGGGTCCAGCAAGACATTCGCCCAGGCGGCGGAGTACGCCCTTGAGTTCATGGGCCGCCGGCAGGTGGCCCTTGGGACCGACATCAACGGGTTCGTCGTGGGTCCGGGGCCCCGCTTCGGCCCACAGTCGGGCTTCGGCCAGCGGGAGGAGAACCTCGGGATGCGCTCCCAGTTCATCGCCGCCCAGGAGAACGGCATCCTCTACGAAGAGCGTGAAGGACGCCCCGGAACCACCGCCGTCTTCAACGGGCATGCGGTCGACCAGGACAAGGATGACCAGGATGCCCGCACCTGGCTTGGCTACCGGTACAACAAGCAGCAGCGGGATTTCTTCGTCGCACTGCGGATCTTCCGGTGGGGGTGGAGCCAGGATCCGAAGATGACCGCCGAGGGGGTCCAGGAGATCACCGACAACATGAACCACGACGGCTACGACTGGAACCGCGTGAAGGAGTTCGCCCGCGGCCTGCTCCTCGGGCCCGGCAACGGCGACGCCGGCAGCGACATCGACCCGGACGTCAACGTGAAGCAGAAGCTCGCCAAGGCGGTGTACCGCCGCAAGACGTTCGGGGAGGCTCCACCCGACGAGATCTTCAACGACACAAACCGCTACCGCCGCTACAAGCACTTCATCAAGGTCTGGGAGGACTACGAAAAGGTCTACGGCCAGAACACACCAATGAAGCGGGCGGAGACCGATCTCGTGCAGTGGGACTACAACTGGGACGGCCTCGCGCACTACGGCCTGCTCCCGGATTTCTTCCAGGACCTGAGCAACGTCGGGCTGAAGCCCGAGGACATGAGCCCGCTCTTCAACTCCTCGGAGGGTGTGGCCCGGATGTGGACCCGATGCCTCGATGCGGCCGATGCCATCCAGCACCCGTTCCTGCACGTGATCATCGATACCTCCGGCAGCCGGGTCTATTTCCAGTGGTACGGAGAGCTGGGTGACCTGATCGAGGAGAGCACCGACGTCGAGGGCCGGAGCGGCTGGCACGCGTTCAAAGGGGTGGTCCTGCAGGGAGGCCCCGCCAGCGCCGCGGTCATCCCGGTCGACCCGGGTGCCCCAATCCGGTTCTACCGCATCCGCAAACCTTGATCCGCCGCGCAGCTCCACCCGGGTGGAGGATTCAACCACGGATCCCACGGATTTCCGCGGATGGAACGGGGCCGATGGCGAACCAGGATCGCCACGATCCCAGACCGGCACGACCGCGTCAGCAGCTGGAGGTGGGGGGGGGAGCGAGGGTCCCGATTCGTTTTGGACCCCGCTCCCCGAATCCCCGGCAACCGCCAGCACTCCCCGATCCGGACCTCGAAGCCCTTCCCCCAAGGCCTGCCGTGTCGCTAACCCTAGGCGACCCGATTCCACACGGTCAGGCCCATGGGGGAGTTCAATCAGGTGCCCCGCGGACCACCCACCCCACCCGCGCGAATCCGAGTAAATCGGGGTGCAGGCTAGAGCGGATTGAGCAAATCTATAGTTGACTGAATGACTCATTCAGTTATTAAAGAGTGTGTGCCACGACTACGGGCCAACATTTCGGGGAAGCGGTTAAGGGAACTGGTGGATGCCGCCTTGGGGGTATTTTGTCGGCAAGGGTATGACCGATCCCAGGTGGCCGATGTGGCGAAGGTGATGGGGGTGGCTCCCGGCACCATTTACCTTTATGTGGAAGGCAAGGAGGCGCTGTTCGATCTGGTGATCCGGCATACCGCGGCCGACAACGTGGAGTGGCTGGATGACCTCGAGATTCCCGTACCCACTCCGGCACCGAGCGCGACCCTGGCCTTCCTGCGGGAGGTGTTTCACCGCGAGGGGGAGTGGCCGTTGCTCGAAGGGGCGCTCCGCTTGAGTTCGGCCCCTGAGATCCAAACGGAACTCGCGGGGGTGCTTCGGGAACAATATCGCCTGATGGCCCGCCATCGCCGGGGCCTGGTACTCCTGATGCGCTCCGCGCTTGAGTTCCCCGGGTTGGCCGAGGAGTTCGTACTGGGGCTCCGCAAGCGACTTCTGGACGGGCTCACGGCGTATCTCACCTCACGGGTTCACGCAGGTCAGATCCGTCCCCTGGCCGACACCGCCGCCACCGCAGCCGTGATCACCCAGACCATCGCGTGGGCGAACCTCCAGCGCCCGTTTGACCCTGGACTCACTCAACTGGCGGAGGAGGCCGTTGAAAAGGCCACGCTCGACCTCCTTGTCTCAGGGCTGCTCCCAACCCACCCCACCCCATGAGAGTTCTGGATCTCCTCTTCGGCACCCGGCACTCGTTCCTGGAGCGCTCGCTCTTCACCACCCTGGAGGTCGGCCTGCGCTACTTCCTCTTCGCGGGTGTCGCCTGGATCCTCGCCTACTGGCTGTTTCGCAATCGCTGGTTCCATCGCAAGATCATCCCGCGCTTCCCGGCCTCGGCCGACGTCCGGCGCGAGATCGGCTACTCGCTCCTCACCCTCGTCATCTTTGGAGTCATGGGAGCGGGCACGATCGCAGCCTCCAGGGCCGGCTGGACCCAGATGTACTGGAGGATATCGGAGCGGGGGACCGGCTGGTTCGCGGGGAGCATCGCCTGCGCGATCCTGGTCCACGACACCTACTTCTACTGGACCCACCGCCTGATGCATCATCCGCGGCTTTTCACCCTCTTTCACAAGGTCCATCACCTCTCCACCAACCCCTCCCCCTGGGCGGCGTACTCCTTCGCCCCGGCTGAGGCGGTGGTCGAGGCGGGGATCTTTCCCGTCGTGGCAACGCTCATGCCGATCCACCCCCTCGCCTTCGGGTTGGTCATGCTCTGGCAGATCCTCTTCAACGTCGCGGGGCACACGGGGTTCGAGTTCCACCCGACCTGGCTCATGAGGACGCCGCTGCGCCTGATCCTCAACACGCCGACCAACCACGTCATGCATCACGAGAAAATGCGCGGGAACTACGGCCTCTATTTCAACATCTGGGACCGCCTGATGGGGACGAATCATCCCGACTATGAGTCACGATTTCGCGAGGTCACGTCGCGTCGCTCCTCTCAAACCGCAGCCTAGTCCCCGCACCCGTTGCCCACTTCCCCCCCGACCCAACAACCCGATCACCCCCATGAAGCTCCTCTCCCTCATCGCCGCAACGCTGGCCGCCACGGCGCCCCTCCAGGCTGCGGACTTTGCCCTGCACGATGGCGACACCGTGGCCTTCCTGGGCGACAGCATCACGGCTGCGCGCGGATACACGAAGATCGTCGAGCACTACACGCTCATGCGCTTCCCCGACCGCAGGGTGCGGTTCATCAACGCCGGCCAGGGGGGAGACACCGCCCATGGGTGCCTTGAGCGGCTTGAGCGGGATGTGTTTTCCAAGGGGGCCACGGTCCTGACCGTGGCGTTTGGCATCAACGATATCGGCTGGGGGACGAAGGCGGACG
The DNA here is from genome assembly GCA_003452185.1 of Verrucomicrobiales bacterium. Lineage (GTDB taxonomy): Bacteria > Verrucomicrobiota > Verrucomicrobiia > Limisphaerales > UBA11320 > UBA11320. Next base: position 5,917 of record DMJJ01000353.1, read on the forward strand.
ACGCCCACCGCCAGCTCTACCTCGACGGGATCCGGGAGATCATCGGACGAAGCCGCAAGCGGGGCATCCGGGTGTTCATCTGCTCCCCTGCCATCACCGCTGAGGCGCCCGACACCGCCGAGAAGGGGTATCTGCAGGGGATGGTGGACGAAGGGATGGCGCTAGCCCGATCGCTCGGGGCGGGGTCAATCGACCTCACGCGGGGAATGCGCGAGATCCAGCGACGGGTTGTGGCCGCGAACGAGGGGGAGAAGGACCCGAAAAAGCAGACGCGGCTCCACGTCGAGGATGGCGTCCACCTGAACGATCTGGGCCAGCTGGCGATGGGGTATTCCCTGCTTCGCGGGCTTGGGGCGCCGGCGGAGGTTTCCTCGGTCACGATTGATGCCGCTGCGTTGCACACCGAGGCAGCGGACAACTGCACGGTCTCGAGACTCACGAGGCTTTCCGACGGCCTTGCCTTCGTCCGCCACGACCGCGGGCTGCCGCTGAACCTGGGAATTTTCGGCGCCCTGAACCATCGGTGGATTCCGATCCCCGAAACTTTGAATGAGTACCGCCTGCGCGTCACCGGGCTTCCCCCGGGCGAGTATGAGATCCGGGCCGAGGGACGCCTGTTGGGCAAGTATGCAGCGGACCGCCTGGCGCGCGGGGAGAACATAGCTTCCGCGACCTCCAACGGATGGGAACCGGGAGGCCCCTGGGATGCCCAGTCCGACGCGGTCAGGGAACTGGTCGATGCGCGGGACCGGGCGTGGGGAGGAGAGCACTTCCGCCTCCAGTTCAACCGGGACAACCCGGCCTCCACGGCGATCGAACGGCAGGCCAGGGCGGCCGATGCGGCCCTGGTGGCGCTTGCCCGCTCAACGGCCAAGCCATACCCCTACCGTTTCGAGATCCGCAAGGCACCGGCCACCGCTGCACCGGCGCGCTGATCGCGCGCGACGCCCCCTCCGATACCGCGGACGGGACTCTGGAAGGTTCAACCGCGGATCACACGGATTTGCGCGGATGGGAGCGGGAGAGTGGCGGAGGCCCCGTCATCTCCACCGCCACACGGTGGACTGCACCACGGCGACCCGACCTCACGTAGCGGCTCTCGTGAGAAAGCCGCCAATTTCCTCCACGCGGAGCGCGTCCTGCGAAGCCCAAACCACTCGACTGCTCAATCGGGATGAGATCCTCGGGGGCGGTTCACCCCCCAGTGTTTCCAACCTCAATGGCACCAGAGCCGGCCTGCCGCCAACGCTCCATCTCGCCGCCTCAATCCCAGTCCCATCCGCGCCAATCCGGGTCCCATCCGTGGTAAAAGCTTCCGGACCTCCTTCCCCATCCGCGGCAATCCGAGCCATCCGTGGTTGAACACCGACGGGGCGCAGGAAGATCAGGCGGCAAGGCCGAGATGGAGCTCCACGGAGACTCCAGG
>DMJJ01000290.1 GCA_003452185.1 Verrucomicrobiales bacterium
TCAAGATCTGGTCGTTAGCACAGTTCATAACCAGCCAGGGATGGGCGAATGAAAACCAGCCACCCGCTCCGCCTCCCGCCCCAGCTCCTGGGGTGCTTACGCGAGCCGCCGACCGCAGGGGACGCATCGATGCCGTCCCCGGCAGGCCGGGCGGCGAAGGGGGAGGACGATCAGGCCTGCGAGGTGGTGCGGGCCCAGGCTTGGATCCGATCCCACGACATCACGTCCCAGGAGCCCAGGCAGGCGCGCCAGAGCGACGACCTTACAAATCCGCGACCCACCTTGATCCGGGTCGCAGGATCGAGGGGATTCCCCTCGCGCAGGAGCCTGAGGGTTCGCATCCCCAGGAGAATCGGAATCGCGCAGGCCAGCCGGACCCGTCGTCCGGAGGAAGGAATCCTGCGCGTGTACTCCCAGCCGGCCTCGAGATGCCGCTCCGCGATCTCCAGGAAATCGCCGTAGACGCCCCGGACCCGTCCCCAGGACGCGGGATCCACCAGGGCGGCAGGCGACAGACCGGCCGTCGCGAGGAGATCCTGCGGGAGGTAACACCGGCCCGTCCGAAGGTCGCGTGGCAGGTCGCGCAGGATGTTCACCCATTGCAGACCGCGCCCAAACCGCACCCCGTCCCGCAGCTGGGATTCCTGGTCCCAGGCGCCGCCGGGAAAGAGATGGGCTGAGCAGATCCGGGTCCAGAAGTCCCCGACGCACCCGGCAACCAGATGGGTGTACTCCTCGGTGTCGGCGAGGGTTGGCAGGGCAACCAGCTCCGTGGCCGAGGCCCGGCTGAACCGCCGGAGGTCGAGCTCCTGACCCGTCGTGATGGTATCCAGCACCTGTCGGATCAGACGTTGATCCGCGGAGGTGAATCGCCCCAGAACCTGCACCGCCTCCTCGAACCGGGTCAGCAACGCCCGCTCTGCAACGGATGCCCCCCCCGGGGAGGGGTGCCCCACCCCCGCGAAGGGCCTGAGGTCCAATGGCAACCCCGACTCCCCCAGGATCCGACGCTTGAGCCCGGCCAGGGTGGCAATCCGCTGCTCCACCGGGATGAGCTCCGTGTCGGCGACGGTGTCGGTGGTGCGGGCCAGCAGATAAGCGAGGCCGATCTGGGGTCGCACGCTGCCCGGGAGCACCCTGAGGGTGAGGTAAAAGCTCCGGGAGGTTTCCCGGAGAAGCGACCAAAGCTGGGGATGATCGTCGGCCAAAGCCCCGACATGGTGCAAGGGACCACCGGGGCTCTGCAACAAGATCCTCCGGCGGCAGGGAGGTTGGTTTGGGCCGCAGTCGACTCGCACTCGTTGCATTGGAAACGCGGGGAGGCGGACTGCAGCGGACGGGGAGGAGGAGACCCGTTCTCTTGTTCCGCTGTAGAGCCGATCCTCCCCTTGTTCCCTCCGAGTCCCGAAGTGGAGCCCCCCAAGAGAAGTTTTCTTCTCAGTCCGCGTCACTGCGTCTCCGCGTCACCGCGTTTCAAAGACGGAGTCGGACGGGCGGCGCCCCCGTGGAGACCCTCGATCAGTCGGCGTGTACGCTCCGGAAGGGGGGCTCTCGGCCTCCTAACCGCTTCGTTCCATCTGCCCCCGGGTGACCCCAAGCTGGTGCTGGAGCCGGAGGCGGCGCCAGAGGTCCCCGCCGGCGATCTCCCCGCGGAGGAGCTGGTCATAAAGGTGGAGGGTCCGCGTCACCTCCTCAGGATCCTCGTTCAGAAACTCAATCCGGAACCGTCGGACCCCCAGCTCAAGCATCCGGGCGACATACTCCGCGCCGGTCTGAGCCCGGGCGTTGTAGAGGGTGTTGCGGCACCCCGCGTCCGCCTTCAACGGATGCTCCTGCCCCACACGATCGCGCAGCCGCACATCGTGCCGGTCGCAGGGTCGGCCGCAGTCGTGGTAGTCCTTGCCCTTGCTGAGGAATGCGCAAAAGACGCAGTGCTCCATGTGGAACATCGGCATGTGCTGGTGCACGGTCACCTCGAACCACCCGGCCGGCACCGCCTGCAGCAGCGCGGTGAGCTGATCGAAATTCAGATCGTAGCTCGGCGTCAGCACCTCCAGCCCGAAGCGCTCCCGGAAGTAGGAGGCGGTCCAGGAGTTGGCCACGTTCAGGGAGAAGTCCCCGATGCGCGGGTCGGCGGCGAACGCCTGGAGATGGTCGGCATTCCTCACCAGGTAGCCGTCCGGGTTGGAGGAACGCACCTGGGCCAGGATCCATTCCTCCCCGGGCTTGAAGACCCGCGGGGGGGCGACGTAGATCCGGGAGTCGGAGCCGGGGGGGTGGGCCTCGCGAAACCGGGCGACCGCCTCCCGGTAGCGCTTGGGATCCTCGAACTCGCAGTAAACGGTGGTGACCCCGCACGCCAGAGCCGCCTCCAACTGCGGGAGCGAGCGCACGAGGACCACGAGGCGGGGTGGCACCTCGCCGGCGCCGGAGGGGTGTCCAGGCCCCTTGGCGGACGGGGCCGCCGCAGGGGCGGCCTCGTGGAGGGTCCATCGCCGGGGCTGCCGCCGCAGGGTCTCAAGCCGGGAGACCAGATCGCGCCGGATCCGGTTCAGCTCGCTCACCGGGAGGATCAGCCCGTCGGGAAGCCTCGACTCGAGCCCGCCGAGCTCGAACGGCGTCCCGCCGAGGCGCCCCAACTGGGCGGACAAGACCTCCGGGGTGAGGGGGCGCTGCAGGGCCGGGGTGAGGGGAAGACTGGAGGGAACCTCCACCACATGGCCCAGTTCGTCGCGGGCCACCACCGTGAGCGGCTCCCCGGCCGAGCCGTGGACCTCGACCCGAATCGGGCGGCGGCGATGCGGGGACTCCCCCGCGAAACTCTGTCGAACGCGCCGGTCCAGCTCCGGGTCGCTCGTCTTCCAGACACGGTGCCCGGGGAGCACCTTGCGAAACTCCACCGCATCCCTCCCGAACCTGAGCGAGGAAACCCCGGGCAGGGAGGAAGGGCCTGGATCGACCTGGTAGACACGCCCCCCTTCCTCGGGCTGGTCAGGCGTGCCGGCGTCGAACACCACGCCATCCCCCGGCTTGATCGGGGCCTCAAGGCGCAGGAGAACGGCATCCCCCTGGCAACGAACGACCGAGCCGAGATACACACCCCGCTTCTTTCCAAACCGCGCGTGAACCAGCCGCTGGTTGTCGATCCCCCGGAACCACCCGGTGAAGAGCCCGCGGGAGAAACCCATCTCCAGGTCATACCAATCGGCGGAACCGGCGGCGGGCCGTGGGGGGCCGCCCTGCCCTCCCCCAGCCACGCGGTCGAGGGCGTGACGATACACCCGGGTGATGTTGGCCACGTACTCCGGGGACTTCAGGCGCCCTTCGATCTTGAGCGAGGCGACGCCCGACTGGACCAGCTCGGGAAGCACCTCCAGGCCGGCGAGATCCTGGGGGCTGAGCAAGTAGCGGCGGTCGCCCAGGGGCACCGGGCGTCCGTCGGAGATGAGGTCGTAGGGGAGCCGGCAAGCCTGCGCGCACTCGCCGCGATTCGCGGAACGCCCCCCCAGTGCCTCGCTCGTGAGGCACTGGCCGGAATAGGCCACACACAGGGCGCCGTGCACGAAGACTTCCAGGGGGAGCGGATCGCGGGGCGCGTCGGGAGCGGCCGCCGCCGCCCGGATTCGGGTGATCTCGGCGATGGAGCACTCGCGGGCCAGGACGACCAGCTGACAGCCGAGCTCGCGTGCCAGCTCAACACCGGCGGCGCTGGTGACGGTCATCTGCGTGCTCGCGTGGATCGGAAAATCGGGCGAGAGGCGGCGAATGAGACGGCAGATCCCGACATCCTGTACGATGGCGGCATCCACCCCGGCCGAGATCACGGCCCGCAGGTAGTCCTCGGCCTCCGCGAGCTCGTTTTCAAACACCAGGGTGTTGAAGGTGACATAGCCCCGGACCCCGCGGAGGTGGAGAAACTCCATGAGCGAGGGGAGGTCGGCCTCGATGAAGTTCTGCGCCCGCATCCGGGCGTTGAACCGGGAGAGTCCAAAGTAGACCGCGTCGGCCCCGTTCTCCACCGCGGCCCGGACGCACTCCCAGTCCCCCGCCGGGGCGAGGAGCTCCGGGAGTGGCGGACGGGATGATGGGTGCGGATCGCTCATCTTCGAGAGGGAAACGCTACCATCGAGCACCGGCGGCGCAAGCGGCTAAACCGCCCCTCTGGAAACGACGCGATTTGACCCTCGGGGCCCCGCGGTTATAGTCGAGCCGGATGCGCGTCTTGATTGCAGGGTGCGGCTATGTCGGCCTGCCGCTGGGAGCCCGCCTGGCGGGCCTGGGGCATGAGGTCTGGGGGCTTCGCCGGTCGGGGGCCGACGACGACCTCCTCAGGAGCTCCGGGCTGAGGCCGCTCACGGCCGATGTCACCGAGAGGGGCTCCTTTCCCGACCCCGGACCGGGCTGGGACTGGGTGGTGTTCGCCCTTTCGTCACGCGGCGGGGGGATCGAGGGATACGAGCGGCTGTATGTCCAGGGGACCCGCAACGTCCTCTCGTGGCTCGAAGCCACCCCTCCCCGGCGGGTTCTCCAAATCAGCAGCACCAGTGTGTACGGCCAGGCGGACGGATCGGTGGTCACGGAGGAGAGCCCGGCCGACCCCTCGAACGGCACGAGCCGTCTCCTGCTCGCCTCCGAGCGGCTGCTGCTCGAGTTCGGGAGCCGCCACAACGTCGGGGCGCTCATCCTGCGGGCTGCCGGGATCTACGGGCCCGGGCGGGGGCACCTCTTCCTCCAGTATCTGAACAACGAGGCGACCCTGACGGGAGAGGGGGATCGTTGGCTGAACATGATTCACCGGGAGGACCTGGTGACCGCGATCATTGCGGCGCTCGAGCGGGGGCGGCCCGCCGGCATTTACAACGTCGCGGATACGAGCCCCGTGACGGAGGTTGAGTTTTTCCGCTGGCTCTCGGTCACGCTTGGCAAACCGATGCCCCCCACCCTCGACCCGGCGCTGCGGGTGCGCAAACGCGGGGCCACCAACAAGCGGGTGAGTGCCCAAAAGCTGGCCACCGAGCTGGGGGTAAGCCTCCGGTATCCCAGTTTTCGAGAAGGTTACGCGGCGGAAATCGCCTCGTTACAATTGCGCACTTGAGTCCCCGCCAACAGGGAGTACATTCCTCTTGTGGATCGGCATTTCCGTCCGTTGACGCAGACCGTGTTCCGCCGGGCCGGCGAGGGGGGATCCCTCCCGGGCCTGCCTGCAAGGGAGACACCCCGCACCTGCCATGATTGAGCTGATTCAGTTTCCCTGGAGCCCCTACTGCATCGTCCAGAGGCGGATCTTGGAGTTTTCCGGGACCCCCTTCCGGGTGGTGAATGTCCCGAACGGCGATCGATCCCTTGTCTGGAAACTCACCCAGGAGCGGTACTACCAGGTGCCGGTGGTCAGGAACGGCCGCACGGTGGTCTTCGAGACCGGGGAAAACTCCCAGGTCATCGCCAAGTATCTCGATGACCTGCTCCAGCTCGACCTCTTTCCCCGCAGGTGGGCCGGCATCCAGGATCTCCTCTGGCCGTACATCGAGGGGGAGATCGAGGGTCTGGGGTTCAAGCTGAACGACATTTACTGGAAGGAATTTGTCCCTCCCGCCGACCAGCTCCGGTTCCTGCGACACAAGGAGCGGAAGTTTGGACGCGGCTGCCTGAAGGCCTGGAAGCTCGACCAGAGGAACCTGCTCAAATCGCTCGCCGACCACCTGATCCCGTTTGAGCAGATGCTTGCGACCCGCCCCTTCCTGCTGGATGACCGGCCGCGGTTTGTCGACTTCGACCTCCTGGGGATCCTGGACAATTTCCTCTACTCCGGTCACCACCGGATCGCCCCGCGTCTGAAGCGGCTCAAGGACTGGCACCGGAGAATGTGTCAGGTTCGTCGTTAAACTAATTTGTTGTAACCCCCTACCCCCCTTTTGTGATGCAGCAGCGCGCACCGGCCCTGAAAAACTACGTGCTCGACACGAACGTGCTCCTGCACGACCCGAGCTCGATTCTCTGCTTCAAGCAGAACAACGTCCTCATCCCGATCGAGGTGATTGAGGAGGTCGACCGGTTCAAGCGGGAGACCTCCGAGCGGGGCCAGAGCGCGCGCGCCGTCTCTCGGATGCTCGACGGGCTGCGGACCCAGGGAAGCCTTTCCGACGGCGTGAAGCTGGCGAACGGCGGGACCCTGAAGATCATCTTCAAGAAGAAGTCGGCCCCCGGGGCGGGGAGCGGCAACGGCAACGGGCATGGGATGAAGTGGTCGGGCGACAACCACATCATCGCCCTGGCGCTGCAGGGGAAGAAGGGGCAGCCCAAGAC
>DMJJ01000200.1:0-173 GCA_003452185.1 Verrucomicrobiales bacterium
CCGAGCACGTTGGAGACGTGGGTCATGCCCAGAAGCCGCACCTCGGGCGTCATCAGCGAGCCAAGCTCGTTGAGCCGAAGCCCTCCGGTCGCCGGATCCAACGGGATGAACCGGAGCCGGGCCCCGGTGCTCCGGGCGACCAGCTGCCACGGCACCAGGTTGCTGTGGTGCTC
>DMJJ01000200.1:437-3354 GCA_003452185.1 Verrucomicrobiales bacterium
GGCACCAGGTTGCTGTGGTGCTCCATGGCCGTGAGGAGGATCACATCCCCCGGGCCGAGCTGCGATCCGCCCCAGGCGTGAGCCAGGAGGTTGATCGCCTCCGTGGTCCCCCGCGTGAAGAGGATCTCCCCGGGGTCGGCGGCCCCCAGGAAGCGCGCCGCCCGAGCCCGCGCGGCTTCGAACGCAGCCGTCGCCCTCGCGGCCAGGGTGTGGGAGGCCCGGTGGACGTTGGCGTTGTCCCGTTCGTAATACCGGCTCACTGCGTCGATCACCCGCCGGGGCTTCTGAGTGGTCGCCGCATTGTCGAGGTAGACCAGGGGATGACCCTTGGCCGCCTGGTGCAGGATGGGGAACTCCCCTCGGAGGGCCTCGGGATCGAGCGTCGCAGGATGTTCGGGAATGCGGGTCACCGGCAGCCACCCTACCCTGCGTCCGCCCTGCATGAGAATCCCGAAGCGCGCGAAAATCTCCGGGCGTTTATTCCCCTCATTGAAATTGCACCCGTGACACCCTCCTGCTTACTCTCCCCTCATCGTGAAAGCCCTCGGAACCATCGCCCTGGCGCTCCTGATTCTCCTGGCGTCCTGCTTCACCTACGCGCACCGGGCGCTCTATCAGCACCGTTTCGAGCAGCAGCTGGCATTTGAGGCGACCCGAACCCTCCGGCTTCATCCCGAGTTCTCCCGAGTGAACGTCAGTTTCGTGGGGCTGGATGCCCAGCTGACCGGCGTGGTGGCGCTGCCGCGGCACCGGGACGAGGCGCTTCGCCTGGTCGATGCCCTCCCTGGGGCGCGTGCCGTGGAACGGCGCAATGACATCGTGGTCACCCCGGCCCTGCGGCTGGAGCAGAACCCGGCGGGCGGGTACGAGGGGGTCGGATGGATCGCCTCGGGTGAGTGGCGCGCCAAGGCCGGGGCCCTCTTCAGCGCCGTGGCCCCCCAGACCCGCGTGGACCTGGTCTCCGTCCAGCCCCATCCCGCAGTGCAGGAGCCGACCTTCCTGGGACGCCCCGCGATGCCGGAGTTTCTCCGCGCCTACTTCGCATCGGTAACCAACGGGCATCTCACGCTCGACAACACCCACATTCAGATGGGGGGCAGGGTTCGGACGGAAACCGACCGCCTTCGACTGGTCGCCCTGGCCGAGCGGGCCCTGGGCGGCGGGGGGGAGGTGCGTGTGGAGAACGACATCGAGGTGCTGCCCCCGGCTGCGGCCCCACGGGGCCGGACGGGGCTGGGGGGAGCTGCGGCGGGGGGGACCGCCGCCGGGACCGCCGGCGTGGGCAGCTTCCCGGCCGACCTCCCCGGGGCGCTTCGGGCGGGAACGGTCTTCTTCGGAGCCGGGTCCGTGCAGGTGAAGCCGGACGAGATGTCGAAGCTCGACGCCGTCGCCGCCACCATCCGCCGGCTCGCCCCTCAGGGACGGTTTGTGGTCACGGGACATGCCGACTCCAGCGGCGATCCCGCCGCCAACCAGCGGCTCAGCCTCAAGCGTGCCGAGGCCGTGGCCAATGCGCTGGCCGCCCGCGGGCTCCCCCGGAGCCGGATCGAGGTCAAGGCCGTGATCGACAACGCACCGGCCGGCAAGGGGGATGGCCCCGAGGCCCGCCGCCAGGCGCGTCGCGTGGAAATCACCCCGCGGTGAACCGTGAAGCCCAGTCTCAATCATTGAAGCCAATCACCCTGCTATGGATCCCATCCTCTATTTCCTGACGCACAGCTTCCTGCTCCACTTCTTCATGGGGGTGGTGGCCTTCGGCTTTGGCATCGGGGCCGGCTGGTGGCTCTGGGCCCGTTACCAGCAGCAGTGCGGCGCCCTGGAGGCGGACCTCACCACGCAGCGCGATCGGAACGCCAAGCTGATGCGGGAACGCGACGAGATTTACCACTCCCGCGAGGAGCTCCAGTCCGCCCAGGCCAGCCTCAAGGGGGAGGTGACGCGACTCAAGGCGAGCCTCGCCGCAGAGGAGCAGGAGAAGCAGGCACTCTTCGATACGCGTGTGACGCTGGAGGGGGAGCTTTCCCGCCTCCGTGTCCAGAACGAGGGGCTTGAGCAACAGCTGGCCCGCACCGGCGGGCTCCAGCAGGAGTTGGAAAAGCGGCTGGCTGCGGCCGACGAATCCTCGGCGGGACAGCGGAAGCAGCTCGCCGCCGCCGTCAGCGAACGGGACGCGATGAGCCGTTCCCGGGCGGAACTGCAGGCCCGCGTCAACCAGCTTGAGGGGGAGGTGGCGGCTGCGCGCCAGCAGGCCGAGTCGCTGGCCGGCGCCCAGAAGGAGCTCACCGCGTCGCGACGGAGTCTGGAGACCGAAAAGGCCCAGGCCGAGGGCGAGCTTGGGCGGTTGCGCCAGCAATTGGCCGCCGCCGGACGGGAGAAGGAGGCGCTCGCCGCCTCGCAGGCCGAGCTGGTCGCGTTCCGCAACAGCGCCGAGGCCGAGCTCGGGCGCCTCAAGACCCAGCAGGGGGATCTGTTCAGCGTCCGCTCAACCCTGGACCAGGAGACCGCCCGTCTCCGCCAACAGCTGGCCGGCCTGACCCAGGAGCGGGATCAGCAGGCCCTCGTCCGCCAGCAGCTCCAGGCCGCCAACCGCGCTCTTGAGGAGGAGGTCACCCGACTCCGGGCGGCCGACTGGGAGCAGCGCTGCAGCGACTATGAGCGGGAGATCGCCGCCCTCAAGGCGCGCCTTTCCTCCCCTGAGTCCTTCTAGGCCGGTGGGTCAATCCCCGCCCACAACCCTCGTCACCACCATGATTTCTTCCAAGGGCCCCGGCGGCCCCTGTCCGGATGCCGCGTCCACGTCCCGCCTCCTCCCTGCGAGGGCGGCGCTTCCCGCCCTTCTCCCGGTCCTTTTCGCCGCCGGCCTCCTGCGGTCCGGGGCCCAGCTGACCTTGCCTCCCCGTGAGCCCGTGGTCGGCGC
>DMJJ01000200.1:3686-5807 GCA_003452185.1 Verrucomicrobiales bacterium
GGCGGCTGGCGTTTGTCTACCGAGGGGACATCTGGACTGCCGATGCCGCGGGAGGGAACGCCACCCCGCTGACCCAGAATGTCGAGTCCGACGCCTATCCGCTTTTTTCCCCGGACGGGCGGTGGATTGCCTTCAGCAGCAAACGGACCGGGAGCTGGGACCTCTTCGCCGTGCCGGCCGAGGGAGGCACGCCGCGCCAGCTGACCTGGCACTCCGGCACCGAGGTTCCGACGGGGTGGAGCCCCGACGGGCGCTCGCTCCTGTTCGCCGGGCGACGCGAGAGCGTTCATTACGGGATCTTCAGCGTGGATGTTGAAACCTTGCGGACCGGGCTCCTGTGCGAGGACTACGCCCCGTTGCACGATCCCAGTTACTCCCCCTCCGGGGACCGCGTGGTGTATGGCCGGTACGGGTTTCCATGGATCCGCCCCCGCTACAAGGGGTCGGCGGCGGAGCAGATCTGGATCCTGAACACCCAGTCGCACGAGCGGGCACCCCTGACGCACGACGAGTTCCAGCACCTTTGGACAACGTTCCTGCCCGACGGGAAACATCTCCTCACGGTGACAGTCTCGGAGCCCACCCCCTCGGTCAGCCCGCTGGATCATGTGATTCCCAGGATTGTGGACTCCCCGGAGCGCACCCCCAACCTCTGGGAGTTCGACCTGGAGGGGCATGGGCATCCCCTGACACGGTTCGTCGGCGGCTCCGTCCGGTTTCCCTCGGTGGCCGTCCGCTCGGGTGAGATCGCATTTGAGTATGACCGGGACCTCTGGATGTTGAAGCCCGGGGCCGCGGGCCCGGTGAAGATCCCGCTCTATGTCGCGGGCGATGACAAGCAGCCCGCCCGCCGTCGGGAGAAACTCACCTCCGGGGTCACCGAGGCCGAGCCCTCACGCGACGGGAAGCGGATTGCCTTCGGGCTGCACGGGGACCTCTGGACCATCCCGGTGGAAAAGCCCAAGGGGGTGGCCGGCCGCAGCGCCGAGTTTGCCCGCCGCCTGACCGACTGGGCCGGGGATGACTCGGATTTCGTCTGGGCGCATGACGGGAGGCAGCTGTTCTTCACCTCCGATCGTGATTTCAACCAGCGGCTCTACGCCCTGAACCTCGAGACCCGCGAGGTCCGCCCCCTCTGGCAGCGGGATGAGGATGTGACACTCCCGGGCGTTTCGCCCGACGGGAAGCAGCTCGGGTTCTGGGTCTCTGGCCCCGAGGGGGGCCTCTACGTCATGCCGCTCGACACCGGCATCCCGCGCCGCGTGGTGAAGCTTCCCGGCGTTCAGAATCACGGGCTGGGGGGAGGTCGTTTCGTCTGGTCCCCGGATCTCCGATGGATCGCCTACGAGGCGCGGGGCGACCGGCTCACGCAGAACATCTGGGTCGTCCCGGCCGAGGGGGGAAACCCCGTGAACGTGACCCGCCTGTACGCCCAGCACGGCAACCCGGCCTGGTCGCCCGACGGCAAATACCTGCTCTTCTCAAGCGATCGGGACGGCCGGGGGCTCTACGCCCTTCCCCTCAAATGGGAGGAGGTTCGTACCGCCGACACCGACCTCAAGTACGAGAAGCCCGAGGGGCCCGTCACCGTGGAGATCGACTTCAAGGACATCCACCGGCGCATCCGCAAGGTTACCTCGCAGTTCCCCCAGGAGGACCTGACGGTGGCACCCGACGGGACGATCTACTTCCTCTCCGAGGGCGACCTTTGGTCCGTGGCGTGGGATGGCAAGGAGCCGAAGCGTGGAACCTCGGGAGGCGGGAAGACGCAGCTTCGGGTCACTCCCGACGGGAAGAAGGGCTTCTTTGTGCAGAACGGGGATCTCTACACACTCTCGATGGACTCCAAGTCCCCGGAGCGTGTCTCGTTCACGGCCGACTGGGACCGGGATGTCCGGGCCGAACGCAAGGCCGCGTTCATGCAGTTTTGGCGTTCTTATCACCGGGCTTTCTATGATGCGAACTTCCATGGCCGGGACTGGGAGGCGATTCGCGGCCGGTATGAGCCGCTCCTCGGGGCGGTCGAGACCTCGGATGAGTTTGCCACCCTGCTCGGGATGATGGTCGGCGAGCTCGAGTCCTCCCACTCCGAGGTGAAGGCGGCCCCCGGGGTCCCCGCAC
>DMJJ01000598.1:0-159 GCA_003452185.1 Verrucomicrobiales bacterium
GCGGAGGCGACCGGCCTCCCCGGGATGGAAATCCGGGAGGGCTACGACGTGACGGAGCTGGAGTCATGCGACGCCGGGATCACGGAATGCGACGCCCTGGTGGCCCAGACCGGGAGCGTGCTCGTCACCAGCCGAAGCGCCGGAGGCCGGGCATTGTCC
>DMJJ01000598.1:428-3353 GCA_003452185.1 Verrucomicrobiales bacterium
TCCGCAAACGGCTTCCTGAGGCGCCGGAGGCCGGGCATTGTCCGTCCTTCCCCCGCACCACCTCGTGATCGCGCGCCGGGAGCAGCTTCTGCCCGATCTCCCCGCGGCCTTCGAGCTCATCGCCTCCAAATACGGGGCCACCCCACCGAGCCTCCTCTCGTTCATCACCGGGCCGAGCCGGACCGGCGACATCGAAAGAATCCTGGTCCTCGGCGCCCATGGCCCGAAGGAATTGACCATCCTCTGCATCTAACCCCCCCTCCTATGCACCCCGTCGTCCCCAGCCCCCAAGCCCACCGCCCCGTCCAACCCCATCCCTCCCTCCGGTCCGCGGCACGGGCCGCGCTGGCCGGGGCCCTGTTTCTCGTTGGCCAGGGGGCAATGGCCGCCCCCTCCGGAACCGAGGCCGCGGGGAATCTCCGCGTCGCAAAGGATTTCCAGGTCGAGCAGCTCTACACCGTCCCGAAGGAAACCCAGGGCTCCTGGGTCAACATGTGCGTCGACCCGAAGGGGCGCCTGATCGTCTCCGACCAATATGGAGCCCTCTACCGCGTGACGCCCCCCGCGCCCGGGCATGCTGCCTCCGAAACCCGGGTGGAGCAGATCCCCGTCAACCTCGGCGAGGCGCAGGGACTCCTCTGGGCGTTCGACAGCCTGTATGTGGTGGTGAACCGGGGCGGAAAGTTCGAGAGCGGTCTCTACCGGGTCCGGGACACGAACGGCGATGACCAGCTGGATGAGGTCCGGCAGCTTCGAAAGATCGACGGCGGCAGCGAGCACGGCCCCCACGCCGTCCTGCTCCACCCGGACGGGAAGTCCCTCGTGGTGGTCTGCGGCAACCACACCAAGCCGACCCCCTTCGACGCCTCACGCGTCCCCCGCGCCTGGGGGGAGGATCACCTGATCCCCCGGATGTGGGACGCCGGCGGTCACGCCGTGGGAATCCTCGCCCCGGGCGGATGGATCGCCCGCACGGATCCGGAAGGCAAATCGTGGGAGCTCCTCTCCATGGGGTACCGCAATGAGTTCGACGCCGCGTTCAACCGGGAGGGGGAGCTCTTCACGTACGACGCCGACATGGAGTGGGACATGAACACCCCGTGGTACCGGCCGACGCGTGTCTGCCATGCCGTCAGCGGCAGCGAGTACGGGTGGCGCAGCGGCAGCGGCAAATGGCCCGTCTACTACCCCGACAGCCTTCCCCCCGTGGTGAATGTCGGGCCCGGCTCCCCCACCGGGGTCTGCTTCGGCTACGGGACCCGCTTCCCGGCCCGCTACCAGGAGGCGCTTTTCATGTGCGACTGGAGCTACGGGAAACTCTACGCCACGCACCTCATTCCCTCGGGCTCCACCTACCGGGGGGAGCTGGAGGAATTCCTGACCGGCACCCCCCTCCCCCTCACCGACGTGACCGTCAATCCGAGGGATGGCGCCCTTTACTTCACGGTGGGGGGGCGCAAGACCCAGTCCGCCCTCTACCGGGTGACCTATGTCGGGTCGCTTCCGACGGCCCCCGCCCCGGCGACACGGGATGGCCTGGCTGAGCTGCGGGAGACGCGCCGCAAGCTGGAGTCGTTCCACGGGCACAAGGACCCCAAGACGGTCCCCCTCGTCTGGCCCTACCTCCACCATTCGGACCGCTTCATCCGCGCGGCAGCCCGCATCGCCATCGAGCACCAGGACCCCGTCCAGTGGCAGGAGCGGGCCCTCCGGGAGAAGGATACCGAGGCGGCCCTGGCGTCGCTCCTCGCCCTGGCCCGCGTGGGGGACAAATCCCTCCAGCCGCGGCTCCTGGAATCGCTGGGACGGATTGCGTGGCGCCACCTGACCGACGCCCGGAGGCTGGAGCTTCTCAGGATCTACAGCCTCGCGTTCATCCGGATGGGCCCTCCCGACGCCGCGACGGCGGCCGCCGTCACCGCGCGATTCGACCCCCTCTTTCCCGCTCCGAGCCGGGACCTGAACGCCGAGCTGAGCAAGCTCCTCATCTACCTCCAGTCTCCCTCCGCGGCCTCCAAGACCCTCGCCCTCCTGGCCAAAGCCCCCACCCAGGAGGAGCAGATGGACTATGCCTACTCCCTCCGGGTCCTCACCGCCGGGTGGACCCCGGAGCTCCGCGAGCAGTACTTCCGCTGGTTCGTGAAAGCAGGAAACTTCCACGGGGGACACAGCTTCGCCGGGTTCGTGCGGAACATCAAATCCGAGGCGATCAAGACCCTCAGCGACGCCGAGCGCCTGGCGTTGAAGCCGGTCCTCGAGGCGAAGGTGGAGAAGAAATCCCCGCTGGAAGTCCTCTCGAGCGGGCGGCTCGCCGGACGCCCCACCCACGAATGGACGGTGGAGGAGCTGGCGGGCGTCGCCGAGAAGGGGCTCAAAGGGGGGCGTAGCTTTGAGCGGGGACGGGAGCTCTTCGGGGCCGCCGCCTGCGCCGCCTGCCACCGGTTCAACAACGAGGGGGGCTCCTATGGCCCCGACCTGACCGGCGCCGTGGGACGCTTCAGCTCAAAGGACCTCCTGGAGTCGATTATTCTCCCGAGCAAGGAGGTGAGCGACCAGTACGCCCCCGTGATCGTGAAGCGGAAGGATGGGGAGACCGTCACGGGGCGGATTGTGAATCTCGCCGGGGAGAGCGTGATGATCAGCCCGAACCTGTTCGACCCCGACGACCTGGTCTCCGTGGAGCGGAAGGACATTCTCTCCATGGAACCGGCCAAGGTGAGCCAGATGCCCGAGGGGCTGCTGAACTCCCTTCGGCAGGAGGAGATCCTCGACCTGGTGGCCTACCTCCTCTCCCGTGGCGACGCGCGTCACCCGATGTTCAAGTCGAACTGAGGGCCGGAAAGGGCGCATCCCCTGTAGCCACCGACGTCAGGAGGTGGGCCCGCCCCAAGGCGGGCTCCCCCACTCTCCGGCACGAAGGGCCGC
>DMJJ01000384.1 GCA_003452185.1 Verrucomicrobiales bacterium
AGGAGGTCGAGGTCGCGATGGCCAAGTAGGCCGTCGCCCCTCAGGCGTAGGTGTCGAGGATCCTCCCGCACCCCGAGGGGCACGGAGGGGCGGTCGGAGTGTCGACGATCCCTTGGTCCCCGGCCGAATGCCCCGTGGCAGCGGTGGCTTCGCCCGCGCCCACGCCAGTCCCCTTGGGCAGGAGCATTGCCTTGAGGTCGAGCCCGTCGTTGCCGGCAGGGGCTTCCCCGGTCGGGGGCGTGCTCCGGTAGGCGTGCGAGGCGTTGATCGTCATGCCTCTCTAGTCGGCCCCGATCCCATTTCCTGTAGCCCGTCCCCTCGGGAGGGTTTGCCCCGCTTCCGATCGCGCCCCTCGGCCCGCGTCCGCCAACACCACGCTTCCCATCCTTTGCGGCACCGTGCAAACTCCTCCTCCGTTACTCCTTGTTCGAACCTGACGACGACAATGAACGTACCACGATTCCGCCGTTGCGTTTCCCTGCTCGGGGGGCTGCTTCCCGCCTGCCTTTCACTGGCCCTGATCGACGGGGCATCGGGTGCCGAGGACCAGGTGTTTGCCGATTTCGAGGGGCCCACCTACGGGGCCTGGAAGGCGACCGGCGACGCTTTCGGGGCGGGGCCTGCGACGGGAGCCCTGCCCGGGCAGATGCCGCTCTCGGGGTTCATCGGCAAGGGGTTTGTGAACTCATTCCACCATGGGGATGCCGGCACGGGGACGTTGACCTCCCCCGAGTTCACGATCACCCGCGGGTACGTGGCGTTTCGGATCGGCGGGGGTGGCTTTGAGGGCAAGACCTGCCTCAATCTGCTGGTCGAGGGGAAGGTGGTCCGGAGCGCCACCGGCCCCAACACCACGTCCGGGGGGAGCGAGGCCCTCGAGCCCTCGGGATGGGATGTGCGGGATCTGGCAGGCCGGAAGGCCAGCCTCCAGGTGGTCGATGCCGCCACGGGGGGCTGGGGCCATGTCAACCTGGACCAGGTGGTGTTCACGGATCGCAAGCCTCCGGGGCAACCGCGCACCGCCACGCGGGAGGTCGTCCTCCATAAGCATTACCTGCAGCTGCCGGTGAAGACCGGGGCGAAGCAGCGGCGGCTTGCCCTCGTCGTGGGGGGGAAGGTGGTCCGGGAGTGTGATATCGAGCTGGCCGACGGCGAGGTGGATTGGTGGGCCCCGATGGATGTGGCTCCCTGGAAGGGATCGATGGCCACGATCCGGGTGGAGAAGCTTCCTGAGGGATCGGGGGTCCTGGCGCGGGTTGAGCAGGGGGATTCGATCCGCGCGACGGAGCCGCTCTATCGCGAGCGACTCCGCCCGCAGTTCCACTTCTCCCCGCGCCGCGGTTGGAACAACGACCCGAACGGGCTTGTCTTCTCGCAGGGGGAGTACCACCTCTTCTATCAAAACAATCCCTACGGCTGGAACTGGGGCAACATGCACTGGGCTCACGCCGTGAGCCTCGACCTGGTGCATTGGCGCGAGCTTCCCATCGCGATTTATCCACGGGAGTATGGCGACTCGGTGTTCTCCGGGAGCGCCGTCGTGGATCGGATGAACACCAGCGGATGGCGGGCCGGTGGCAAGGATGAGCTGCTGGTGGCGGCGTTCACCAGCACGGGACGCGGCGAGTGCATCGTCTACAGCAACGACCGCGGCCGGACCTGGCACGAGTACGAGGGGAACCCGGTGGTCCGGCATCAGGGCCGGGATCCGAGGCTCTTCTGGTACGAGCCCGGGAAGCATTGGGTGATGGCGTTGTATGACGAGGCTGAGGGGAAGCAGTGGATCACGTTTCACACCTCGGCTGATCTGAAACACTGGGAGTACGGGAGCCGCATCGAGGGGTTCTTCGAATGCCCGGACATGTTTGAACTCGCGGTCGATGGAAACCCGGCCGCCCGCAAATGGGTGCTGACCGCGGCAAGCAGCGAATACCGAGTGGGAACGTTTGATGGAAAGACCTTCACCCCCGAGACTCCCAAGCTCCCGGGCCACCGGGGTGAGGCCTTTTACGCCGCGCAGACCTACAGCGACATGCCCGACGGGCGGCGGGTGCAGGTCGGCTGGGGGCAGATGGCCAGCCCAGGGATGCCGTTCAACCAGATGATGTGCTTTCCGTGTGAGCTTTCATTGAAGTCCACGCCGGCCGGGCCCCGTCTGTCGTGGCATCCCGCGTCGGAGCTTTGCCTCCTCCGCCGCGAGGCCCGCCATCTCTCCAAGGTGGCCCTGTCCCCCGGGGGACCTGACCCGCTCGCGCATGAGAAGGCCGAGTTGCTGGAGCTCCGGGCGTCGATCGTGCCTGGCGAGGCCACGACCGTCGGATTCACCCTTCGCGGCACGCCGGTCTCGTACGACGTCGCCCGCCAGGAGCTGACCGTCGGCAAGCGCCACGCCCCGGTCCCGCTTCACGAGGGGAGGATCGAGCTCCAGATCCTGTGCGACCGGACCTCCCTTGAGGTCTTCGCCGACCAGGGGTTGGTCTACATGCCCTCGAATGTGGCGGAGAAGGGGAAGGCGGCCCGCTACTCGACGGTTGTGACGGGTGGCACCGCCCGCCTTGCCACTCTGGACCTGATTCCCCTGAAGTCGATCTGGGGTGGAAAACCGCTTCCCTGAACCACGGCCTCCCGAAACCCGATCGATGAAAGCGCTCCGATTCCTTCATGCTGCGAGGTTCCAGATGCCCGCACCAGGGTGGCTGCCGCTCTGGCTCATGCTCGCTTTCGTCGCTCCGCCGGGCCGGGCTCTGGAGCCCGCCCCTCCATTCGACCTGACCGGGGCTGTGGTGGTGATCCCCCGGCACCCGAGCCTCCAGGAGCAGAAGGCGATTCAGATGCTGGTGGAGGAGGTGGAGAAACGGACCCAGGTCCGGTGGCCGTCACAGTCGGCCTGGCCAACGGGGGGCAGGGGGGCCGTCATCGCCATCGGCCGCGTTGAGCAACTCCGGGGATTGCCAGGCGTGCCGGGGGCCGTCGCCGGGGCGGCGGCCCACCCCGAGGGGTACGAGCTCTCCCGGGGAGAGTCGGCCGGGGCCCCCGTCCTCTGGGTTCGCGGCGCCGATGACCGCGGGGTGCTGTTCGGGGTTGGACGCCTGCTCCGGAGCCTCGAGCTCGACCGTGGGCATGCGGCCCTGCCGTCCAACCCGCTGCCGATCGCCACATCGCCCGACAAACCGATCCGGGGTCACCAGCTGGGGTACCGCCCCAAGTGCAACTCCTATGACGGATGGACGGTGGCCCTCTGGGAGCAATACATCCGGGATCTGGCGGTGTTCGGATGCAACTCGATCGAGCTAATCCCCCCGCGTTCGGACGACGACCCGGAGAGTCCCCATTTCCCCCTCCCGCAGATGCGCATGATGGTCGAGATGTCGAGAATCTGCGCCGATTACGGCCTCGATGTCTCGGTTTGGTATCCCGCCATGGACGAGGATTACTCCCGTCCCGAGACCGTGGCGTTCGCCCTCCGGGAGTGGGCGGATGTCCTGCGGCAGCTCCCCAGGCTGGATGTGGTGTTCGTCCCCGGGGGGGACCCGGGCCACACGCCCCCGCGTCATCTCCTGCCGCTGCTGGAGAAACAGGCCGCCAGCCTTCGGCGCTTTCATCCCAAGGTCCGGATGTGGGTCTCCCCGCAGAGCTTCGACGGGGAGGGGCTTGCCGAGTTTTACCGCCTGGTGGAGGCCCAGCCTTCCTGGCTGGGGGGCATCGTCTACGGGCCGCAGGTCCGGGTGCCGATCGCCGAGCTTCGGGCCCGCGTTCCGGCCCGGTATCCGATCCGGGACTACCCCGACATCACCCACAGCCGGCACTGCCAGTATCCCGTCCCGGAGTGGGACCTCGCCTACGCACTGACCGAGGGCCGGGAGTCGATCAACCCCCGTCCGACACAGATGGCGTCGATTTATCGAGCGACAACCCTGCGCCACGCGGCGGGCTTCATCAGCTACTCCGAGGGATGCAACGACGACGTCAACAAGGCGGTCTGGAGCGCCTTGGGCTGGGATCCCGATCGGCCGGTCATCGAAATCCTCCGGGAATACAGCCGCTATTTCATTGGAGAAAAGTATACCGAAGGTTTTGCGCAGGGGCTGCTCGCCTTGGAACGGAATTGGCGGGGACCGCTGGCTGCGAACGCCGGTGTCGAGACCACGCTGGCGCAATTCCAGGAAATGGAGCGGAAGGCGACTCCCGCCCAACTCCTGAACTGGCGGTTTCAACAGGCGCTTTTCCGGGCCTATTACGATGCCTATACGCGGAGCCGGCTCCTCTATGAAACCACGCTGGAATCGCAGGCCCTCGAACGGTTGCGTCGGGCCGATCGCACCGGGACATCCCTCGCGCTCCGCGAAGCCGGCACGATCCTCGACCGGGCCCAGACGGAATGGGTCACGCCCGATCGACGCGACCGCATCTTCCAGCTCGCCGAGGCCCTTTTCCAAAGCATCCGCATGCAACTCAGCGTTCCGCGATATCAGGCCATTGGCGTCGATCGCGGCGCCAGCCTGGACACGGTGGACTATCCCCTGAACAACCGCCGCTGGTTGCACGAACAATTCGCCCGGATCCAGGGACTCCAGGAGGAGACCAACCGGCTCGCGGAAATCAACGGCATCCTCAATTGGACGAATCCGGGTCCCGGCGGCTTTTATGACGACCTGGGGAATATCGCCCGGCAACCGCATCTCGTGCGCGGCCAGCCTTTCGCCGCCGATCCGGCCAGCCTGTTTTCGTCGAAGACCGGTTTCGAGGAAGGCGACGTCGTGGACGAAGGCGATCCCGCTCCCGAAGGTGCGCTGCGCCTGTCGTGGATCGACCACGCAGA
>DMJJ01000527.1 GCA_003452185.1 Verrucomicrobiales bacterium
GCCACCGTAGCGCAGACAGCCCTTCCTGCTGTATCGCCGACTGCACAGCGGGCAAATTGCTTCCAGTTTCCACCGACACTGCTAGGCTGCGCCCCATGCTCGTGGTGAATGTACGGGTGCATGTGAAACCGGAATGCGTCGCCGCATTTCGCGAGGCAACCCTTGCCAATGCGACGGCAAGCCTGAAAGAACCGGGCATCGCACGGTTCGATGTCCTGCAGCAGGCCGACGACGAGACCCGTTTTCTCCTCATCGAAGCCTACCGCACCCCGGACGCCCCCGCGGCCCACAAAAGTACTCCTCACTACGCGACCTGGCGGGATGCCGTCGCCTCCATGATGGCCGAACCCCGCAGCTCAACCCAGTATGTCAATGTCCACCCCTGCGACCCTGACTGGTGAGCGGGCGCTCCATTTCGAGTTCGCCTCCGCCGGCCGCATTCTCTTCGGTCCAGGCACCCTGAACGACGTGGGCCCCCACGCGCGGGCCCTCGGATCGAAGGCGCTCCTCGTCACGGGGAAAACCCCCTCCCGCGCCTCCCGACTCGAGAAGACCCTCTCAACCCACCAGGTCGAGGTCGTTCGGTTCGCCGTGGAGGGGGAGCCGACAGTGGGCGATGTCCTCAAGGCGTGCGGCGAAGCCAAGGCCGCGGGATGCAACCTCGTCATCGGGTTCGGCGGCGGCAGCGCCATCGATGCCGCGAAGGGAATCTCCGCCCTCCTCGCCAACCCGGGGGACCCTTACGACTACCTGGAAGTCGTGGGCCGAGGCCGCCCCCTGCTTCATCCCGCCCTTCCCTGCATCGCGATTCCAACCACCGCCGGCACCGGCGCCGAGGTGACCCGGAACGCCGTCCTCGCCTCCCCGGCCCATGGGGTCAAGGTCAGCCTCAGGAGCCCCCTGATGCTCCCCCGGCTTGCGATCGTCGACCCGGAGCTCACCTACGAACTCCCGCGCGCCCTGACCGCGTCCACGGGACTTGACGCCCTGACACAGCTGATCGAGCCGTATGTCTCGTCGCGGGCCAACCCGCTCACCGACGGCTTCTGCCTCGATGGCATCCGACGGGTGGCCCGGTCGCTTGAAAAGGCGGCCGCCCGCCCCATCGATACGGCCGCGCGAGAGGACATGGCGCTTGCGAGTCTGCTGGGAGGCCTCTCCCTGGCGAACGCCGGCCTTGGCGCCGTGCATGGGTTTGCGGGGCCGGTCGGGGGATCGCTCGACGCTCCCCACGGCGCGGTCTGCGCGGCCCTGCTCGCCCCGGTGATCGAGGCAAACATCCAGGCGCTCCGCCTCCGGGCCCCCACGAGCCCCGTGCTCTCCCGCTTCCGCTACATCGCCCGTCTTCTGACAGGCAAGGAGGACGCCAACCCCGACGCCGCCGCCAGCTGGGTGCGCGGCGTCACCACCCGGCTGGAACAGCCGCGGCTGCGCGACCTCGGGGTCCGGCACGAACACTTTCCCTCCCTCATCGACAAGGCGATCCAGTCGAGTTCCATGAAGGCCAATCCGATTCCGCTCACCGCCGCCGAGCTGAAGGGGATTCTCGACAAAGCGTGGTGAGGCGGGAGGCCGACGGGATCACCTGCTCGACACCCTCCCCCTCCCTCGTCAACGAAGGACCCGGAGACCGGCAGCGGGCTCCACGGTGATCTCACGAACCCCGGGCGGGAGCTCCGAAACCGTCCGCTTCCCGCCCGGCCACAGCACCTCGATCCGCCGGGGGGTTGAGGGGGTGCCCAACACCTGGACGGGCGAATCCTGGGAGCCGCTCCCGCTCCCGGCCCGAATCTCCCGAACGGGCCCCCATCCGCTCCCAAACTCAAGCCGCAACCGGGCTCCGATGCCGTCCGGATTCCCCTCCCCGGCGCGCGCCCTCACCCTCAGCCCGACGGTGCCGCCCAGGTTGCGAAACACCCGGGTTGCAGCCCCATGCTGCGCGACCGCCAGGTCCACGCGGCCATCCCCGTCAAAATCCCCGGCCGCGCATCCCCGCTGCTCGCCGTAAATCTCAATCCCACCCTCCTCCCACCCCACCTCGGTGAACCCGCCCTGCCCCTCCCCCCGCAGCAGCAGACCCCGCCCGGCATCGGCACGGGGGGTCTGCTGGGGAAGGGAAAAGAGGTTCTGGCTCAGGAACAAGTCTTCACGCCCATCCCCATCGAAATCCGCCACGCACGCCGCCATCGCGGGACTGAACTGGGCTGCAGCCGGAAGCTCGGTCCGCTCGAACCTTCCCCCCCGGTTCAGATAGAGCGTCGTCTCCAGTCTAGTCGCCTCCAGGTGCCGCGTTCCATCAATCCTCGAGCCCAGGATCTCACCCAGCGTGGCTTCCGCATACCTCCGATGCAACGCATACCGTTCCCTCAGGAATGGGAAGACCCGTTCCATCGCGGCCAGGTCCCGCTCCGGAACCCACTCGCCGGCGGTCCCCGCCTGATACGCCTCCACAAGGTCAACCCCACCGCTCCCGGCGATGTCTCCAAAGAGCAGCCGACGCGGCCGTGCCTCCGAGGCCCGGTACCGGGTGTTCGTCCCCCAGTTGCATCCCACCAGATCGATCCGCCCGTCGCCGTCGAAGTCGCCGGCAGCAACCCCGTTCCACCACCCGAGCTCACGCTCCAGCCCCCACTCCGAGGTCGCCTCCACGAGACGGCCTCGCTCGTTGTGGAACACTTTCAGCGGCCCCCATTCGCAGGCGAGCACCAGCTCCGGAAACCCGTCGCCGTCCAGGTCGGTCCAGAGGGCGCCGCTCACGAGACCGGCCCGTTCCAGCCGCCGGCTGTTCTCGTCGCTCAACACCCAGGTCCCCGCTCTGTTCTCGTACACCCGGGAGCTGGCTGCCTCGGGATAGCGCCCCGGAATCACCCGGCCAGCGACAAACAGATCAAGATCCCCATCCCCATCGATGTCCGCCATCGCGAGAGGACCGACGCTCGCCCCCCAGCCAGGCAGGAGCTCCCCCGCCTGCGCCCCCTGAAGTTTGTGGCGGACGACCGCGGGTCCGTTCGTCCCCCCTTCCTCATAGGTCGAGACCCCGGCAAGGAGTTGAACGCCGCCGGTGGCCTGGTGAACGGCGACGAGCCCGGACATGTCGTGCGCCTCCGGTGTCACGGCATCCCCCGCCACCAACGGTTCAAATCGCACCCCGCCGGACACCCCCGCCACAGCCCGGTACCCGGTGAGCCGGGCCCCTTTGAACGCTCCCACCCACAGCTCATCCCGGCCATCCCCGTCGACGTCGATCCACGCGACGGCAGGGCCAGGCTGGGCCAGGCGCCTTGGAATCAGCGGCTGGCGATCCCCATCCTCCAACGAAGGCGCCGGCTCCCCCCCGGGGGCCATCCCCTGCACCTCGGAGAACCAGGGGGTCGGTCTGGGTCGCGTGGGGAACCGTTCGGGCATCGAACCGGAGCTCTCCGAAACCTCGTAGAGACGATTCGCCAGGACACCCTCGACCCGGCT
>DMJJ01000014.1 GCA_003452185.1 Verrucomicrobiales bacterium
ATCCGGGAGCGATTCCCGGAGGCCGAGGTCTAGCGAACCGCCGCCTTCGACCCCTCAGCAACTCGGAATCTCACCCCGGTAGCGGGGCATCGCAAGATCCCCGCACTACACTTCGGGTCCCCTCCCCTGTCGGCAGGATGCCATCCGCCTCGAGTGGTGCGGGCTGCGCAGGGCGCCCTCTGCGGTGAAGGAAGTTGGCGTCTCTCTTACGCGAGCTGCTACAGAAGGTCGGGTTGCGCGGCGGGAGGGGTGCGGTTGAATTTGGGGGGCCTGAGATCCTGAATCCGGCTTTAGGAGGGCGGCCGGCTGCCGATATTCCCGTGCGAGCGCGTGGGAAAAGACTTCGGCATCCGTCGTCCGGAAGTGATTTGGATCGGACGGTGGATCGGGTGGATCTTGTTGCAGGGTCGACCCTTGTCTGAACCGCCAGCGGCCCCCGGATGGGGGTTCTCGGTATCCTTCATCAAGCTGTGGACAGAATGGCTAAAGTTTTCCGCCCCGTTGCCGTTAGAAGAGGTGGTATCGTTGAGGGATTCGGCCTGACTGAGGCGAATAGGGACCTGTTGTCCTACCTGCCGGCAGTCGGGGCTCACCCCGAACGGCTACGGCCGCGACACCCGGAGCCACCGGACCATTTCCGGAGCTTCACCCCCGCTTGCCGAAGGAATCGGCAAACAGAAGTATGAAGTACAGAGTTTTGGTTGTGGACGACCAGGAGCCACTCCGGGACGTCATCAGGATGATGTTGGAGTCCGGAGGCTATGAGGCCAGCGAAGTGGGTGACGCCGCCTCGTTGCAGGTGGCCTTCCAATCTCCCGCCCCTCCTCCCGACGCGGTCCTCCTGGACCTGAAGCTGCCGGATGCCGACGGGCTCGATCTGCTCCCGCTGATCAAGGCCCAGTGGCCCAAGTCGGAGGTTATCGTGCTGACGGGGCATGCCTCGTTTGAGGCGGCGGTGGAGGCGATCAAGCGTGGGGCCTTCCATTTCCAGCAGAAGCCGATCGACCCGAAGGGGCTTCTGAACCTGATTTCCAAGGCGCTTGAGCGTAAGAGTCTCAAGGAGGAGGCAAGCTCCCTGCGTGCGACGGTCTCGGCCCTCAGCGGAGGGGCGGTCCCGGTGTTCAACTCCCCTTGCATGAAGAAGGTGCTGACCCTTCTGGAGCGGGTGGCGCCGAGCGATGCGGCGATCCTGGTGACGGGAGAGAGCGGCAGCGGCAAGGAGGTCATTGCCGACATGATTCACGCGCTCAGCGGCCGCAAGGGGCAGTGCGTGAAGATCAACTGTGCCGCCCTGCCGCGGGAACTGATCGAGAGCGAGCTCTTTGGTCACAAGAAGGGTGCGTTCACGGATGCCAAGGCCGACAAGGCGGGGCTTTTCCGCGAGGCCAACGGAGGGACCCTTCTGCTGGACGAGTTGGCGGAGATGCCGATCGAGACCCAGAGCAAGCTTTTGCGCGTGCTTCAGGACAAGAAGATCCGTCCTGTGGGCGACGCCAACGATTACCCGGTCAACTGCCGGATCATCGCCTCGACGAACCGCAAGATTGAGGAGGCGATCCGTCTCGGCAAGCTGCGCGAGGATCTCTACTATCGGATCTGCGCGGTATCGGTGGAGCTCCCGCCCCTGAGGGACCGGCGCGAGGACATCATTCCCCTGGCGGTTTCGTTCCTGAAGCGCTTTGCCGCCCAGGAGTCCCGGCCCCCGACGGGTTTCAGCCCGGAGGCCGAGGAGCGGCTTCTCTCCTTCGACTGGCCTGGCAATGTCCGGCAGCTGGTGAACGAGATCTATCGCGCGGTTCTGATCTGCGACCAGCCCCGCATCGACATCGAGCACCTCAACCTTCCGCAGTTTGGCAGCGGGGAGGAGCCGGCGCTCACCGGCCTGACGCTCATGGAGCGGACGGAGCGGGCGAAGATCATCGAGGTTTTGGAGCAGACGGGCGGGAACAAGTTCCGCACGGCGAAGATCCTCGGGATCGGGCGCCAGACGCTCTACAACAAGATCAAGCACTACAAGATCGCTGCTTGACCGGCCCGCAGACCCCCGGAGACCCCGGGGTGGGTCGATGGTCTCGTTGCAGTCCTCCCCCGTTCACCCTTCCTTTTCCCCCCCCTCCCCCCGGGAGGCTGCGTTTTCCGGCGCGGCGGATGGTTTCCGGCTGGTGGCAGCGATGCCTCTGCAGAACCCGTTCGTCGCGTTGACGTTTTCAGATCAAGGTTTTCTCCCCGCGGTCGAAGTATAGCACACGGGCCTCCTGCATCGCCCGCTGGGCCCTCGAAGTGTGGTGTTGTGGTTGGACACAGTTGATATGAGCGAACTTTCCGGAAGAATTGCTACGATCGTTGAGAAGGCCGCGCTGGGGGTTTTCGAGACCATGGCTGGCGTCGAGTGCCGGCCGGTTTCGCAGGGTGAGGACGCCTCGGACATCGAGGTGCACGGGGTTGGGGGGTTTGTCCAGTTCGCCGGGCCGCTCAGCGGCGTGGTCTACCTTCTGATGTCCGAGAAGACGGCCGCGCGGGTCACCAACAACATGCTCGGCACAACGGATGCCGGGCCCAACGAGGTGAAGGATGTGGTCGGGGAACTGACCAACATGGTCGCCGGCGGTCTGAAGAACGATCTTGCGGCGGCGGGCTTTGACTCGAAGCTGACGATTCCCTCCTTCATCCGTGCGGAGAACTCCCGGATCTGCGTCCGGAATGTCTCCGTCGCCACGCGCAACGTCATCCAGATCCCGGGGGAGGAGTTCAATCTCCAGGTCCGTGTCCTCGCCCGCGAGGTGGCCTAGATTCCTGGAGAACCGCTGATTCCGGTTTGCGGGGAGGGGTTAACCACGGATGGCACGGATGACCGCGGATGGG
>DMJJ01000146.1 GCA_003452185.1 Verrucomicrobiales bacterium
ACCACTTCCCGCCTACCCCCCCGCCCGCACGGCCACGATCGCTATTTACGCCCATCCCAAAAGGCGTTACTCAATAGGGTCTACTGATTTATGAGCACATCGGAAAAGCATTCGTTTCAGGCGGAAATCCAGCAGTTGCTGGATATCGTGATTCACTCCCTGTACACGGACCGGGAGATCTTCATCCGCGAGCTGATTTCCAACGCCGCGGATGCCTGCGAGAAGCTCCGCTTCCTGCAGAGCAGCGGCCAGGCGGTCGTCGAACCCGACACCACCCCCTCGATCCGGATCACCACGGATGAGGCCGCAGGGACGTTGACCTTCACCGACACCGGAATCGGGATGTCCCGCACCGAGGTGGTGGAGAACCTCGGCACGATCGCGCACTCCGGAACCAAGGCATTCCTCAAGCAGCTTGCGGAGGAGAAGAAGGCGGACGCCAAGCTGATCGGCCAGTTCGGCGTCGGCTTCTACTCGGCCTTCATGGCGGCGACGCAGGTAAGCGTCCTCACCCGGTCGTGCCGTGAGGGGGAAGAGGCGTGCCGGTGGACAAGCCAGGGGGCCGCGGGGTATGAGCTGGAGCCGGCGGGCCCGACGCCTCGCGGCACACAGATCACGCTTCAGTTGAAGGAGGATGCGAAGTCGTTTGCGACCGAGGCGGAGGTCGAAAAGATCATCCGGCGTTATTCGAGCTTCGTCCCGTTCCCCATCGAGCTCAACGGAAAGCGGCTCAATACGGTCCAGGCGATCTGGGCCCGAAGCCGGCATGAGATCAAGGAGGAGGAGTACAACGAGTTCTACCAATTCGTTGCCCATGACCATGAGGCCCCACTCCTCAGGCTCCACTTCACGGCCGACGCCCCGCTGGCCATCCAATCGCTGCTCTTTGTTCCGTCCACCAACTTTGAGTCGATGGGCATGGGCCGCGTGGATTCCGAGGTGAACCTCTACTGCAAGAAGGTGCTCATCCAGTCCAAGGCCAAACATCTCTTTCCCGAGTGGCTTCGCTTCCTGAAGGGGGTGGTGGACAGCGAGGATCTCCCCCTGAACATCTCCCGGGAGACCATGCAGGACAGCGCCCTGATGCAGAAGCTTAACAAGGTGCTGACCTCCCGCTTCCTCAAATTCCTTGAGGAGACCTCGGAGAAGGATCCGGACCTGTTCACCAGATTTTACGACGAGTACAGCCGGTTCCTGAAGGAGGGGGTGGTGACCGACTTCACCCACCGGGAGGCGCTCGGGAAGCTCCTCCGGTATGAGTCATCGACCACGGAGCCGGGCAAGCGGACCTCGCTCGCGGAGTATGTCCGACGGATGCCCGCCGAGCAGAAGGAGATCTATTGCCTTCTGGCCCCGAGCCGGGAAGCCGCCCTGAGCAGCCCCAACTACGAGGTGTTTGCCTCCCGCAAGTTCGAGGTGCTGTTCCTCTCCGATCCGTGGGATGAGTTTGTGATGGAGCATCTCCACACCTTCGACGGCAAGGCCCTCAAGCCCGCGGAGAAGGCGGAGCTCGACCTTGCGGAGAAGCCGGCCTCGGCCCTCACGGACGACCAGGCGGAGGGGCTTGCCAAGTGGCTGAAGGAAAGTCTCGGGGAGCGGGTGAACGAGGTGCGGGTCTCCAAGCGCCTGGTGGAAAGCCCCGCCGTGGCCCTCGACAGCGACAAGTTCATGACCGCCTCCATGCGACGGCTGCTTCGCAGCGCCAAGCGGGATGCCGGGGCCCCCGCCCCCGCCCGAAGCGACCTGGAGATCAACCCAGCGCACAAGCTGGTTGCCCAAATCGAGGGCCTGCGGCAGAAGGATGCTCCTCTGGCGGCGAAGGTCGCGGAGCAGCTTTTTGACAACGCACGGGTGGCCGCCGGATTGCTCGAGGACCCTCGGGAAATGCTCCGGCGGGCAAACGATCTCCTGGCCGAACTGCTCGCCTCCAAGCAGGCGTGACCGGCAGGCACGCGCCGCCCCGCCGCCGGGGCGGGCGGACCTCGCAGTCAGGCCACGTGACGTGCCCCGCTCGGGCGGATCTCGAGGAGATACCGCCCGCGGATGCGTCTGGCACGGGCCGGCATTCCGAACGCCTCCGACAGGAGGGCTGACGAGAGAACGGTGCGGGTCGCCCCGGATCGGAGCACCTTGCCGCCGCGCAGCACCAGCGCCCGATTAAAGGCCGGGGTGATCTCCTCCACATGGTGGGTGACCAGGACGAGCGTTGGCCCACCCCGCCGACGGCCGAGCCGCTCGAGGAACCGCAAGAACAGCTCACGGGCCGCCGGGTCGAGACCGGCACAGGGCTCATCCAGGATCAGGAGCCGTGGGGAGGCCATCAGGGCACGACCAATGAGGACACGCTGCCGCTCCCCCTGGGAGAGGTAGAGCCAGGGACGGTCCTCCAGATCGGCGCACTCAATCTGGCGAAGGATGCGGCGGGCCCGGGCGGCATCGCGCCGGGTGGGGTTGCCCCAGAAATCGATCATCGCGTATCGGCCGCTCGCAACGGTGATGAGCGCCGGCTCATGGTCGGGCATCATCTGCCGCACCGAGGAGCTCACCAGCCCGACATGGTTTCGCAGCGCCCGCCAGTCGGACCGGCCATATTCCTCGCCAAGCAGCCGCATTCCCCCGGAGGTTGGAGTGAGATATCCGGTCAGGGCGCTGAGGAGGGAGGTCTTCCCGGACCCGTTGGGCCCAAGAATCACCCAGTGTTCACCGCGTCGAACCTTCCAGTCGATGCCATCGAGAATCCGGGTGCGCCCGCGGCGGATGAGGAGGTTTTCGACGGAAAGGATCTCCTTGGGGCGAGGCTTGGCCATACGGGTGATGAGCGAGGGTGGGTGGAGGGGGAAGATTGGATGCGGGCGAAAGGGAGGGAGTCCGCGAGGCAAACCCCGACAGCCAGCCGGTGGGAGGCGTTACTGTTCCGGCGGGACGATCATCTCGAAACAGGGAATTCGAACCACCACGCGCTGCCCTGAGGCGGTCACCCCGAGGTAGCTTCCCTCGGCGGTGGCACGGGGCGTTTCAATGCAATGCTGGCTGTTGTAGGAAAACTTCTCCCCGGGATCGAGGCAGGGAGTCTGCCCGACGACGCCGTCCCCCTCCACAACCGTCGTGGTGCCATCGTCGTGGGCGACCACCCATTTTCGCCCCTTGATCGTGAGGGTTTGGTCGGATTGGTTGTGGATGCTGATGAAATAGACGAAGCAGTGGGGCCGATCCGGTGAAGCCTCCGGGGCGTGCCGATAGACCAGCCGGTCGAGGGTGACTCGGAGGCCTGGGAGCTCCTGCGGTAAGGGGCTGGTGTTCATCGGGTCGGTATTGAACAGGAATACCGGCCCGGGGCGATTGCAGCAATCCGATTCTACGCGGCGCGCCGGCCAGGAACCTGGCGGCAGCGCGGTCCAGTCCTAGGCCCCATCGGGGGTCTCACGCATCAGGCGATGCATTACGAAGACCCCGCCAATGACCCCGCCGAAGATTAGGAGATAGCTGAGGGTTGATTCAGCGGGCCCCGGCTCGGTCGGTTGGGGAAGGTCCCCCACCTCATGGGCCCCGATGGGGGCGCCGGTACTCCGGGCCCGTACCTCCTCAGCTCGCGAACTCATCGCCGCCAGGATATCCCGCCGCTGGGCCTGTCCCACCTCCCAGCGTTGCTGGGCCACCTTCTGCCTCAGCTCCGCCCCATCGCGCGAATAACGCTGCCACCACTCCGCCTTCTTCTCGAGGGGGGCGTTTTGCAGCTCCGGCGGCAGGGGGTCAATGGCTCGGACCTGCCCGCCCCCCAGGAGCAGGAGCCCCAGGGTGACCACGGCACGGAGACCCGCCAGGATGGCGATCGATCGGTTCATACTCCCTTTCACGACGGTGAGTTTCGATTCCAAATGGTGACTTGATCACTGGACCGCCACGTTCGCCACCTGGCCCGCCGCATAATCGGCGTCGTTCGGGGCCACTTCCTTCAAGGAAAGGAGGGCAATCTTGTTTGCAATGGGAAGCCCAAGATCAACCACCCGGTTGGGATCATCGGCGTAACGGCTGTTGATCCGCGAGTCGTAGTTGAGCTTGAGCGAGGAGGTGAAGACCATCGCCTCGTCACGGCAGATGACCGACCCGTTGGCCACGAAGTTTGCCTTCGTGGACCAGAGGGCCAGGGCATGGTTGCAATAGAACACCCCGTCCATCCGATTGAACGCGCCGGTCGAGACGGTCGTGAAATCGACCGGCTTTCCGGAGGTGTCCTTCGGGTACCCGGTGATGAGCGCCGCCTTGGTGGCATTCATCTGGATGTCGTTCGAGTAATTGTAGTTCGAGCGGATGACCCCGTCCCCATCCGCATCGTAGGCTGCGGAGTCCGGGACACCGTCGCCGTTCGTGTCGAGATAGGCGATCCCGTCGTCGGCCGTTCCCCGGATGCCGTCGGCCCCCAGGGTGGCCTCGCCACCGACATTCTTGAGCCCGTAGTCGGCGGGGTCGAAACAGGCGGCCTTCCAGTCAGCCCCGTTCACTCCGCCGCCAAAGATCGACTGCTTGACGGCGAACGCCACAAGATCCTTTTTGCCGCTGACGGCAGAGGCCACCCAGGAGTCACGGCTCGCCGGAGCCATCGTCTCGGGAGGTGAGCTGAAGTCAGGACCGTTGAGATAGGTGAGGTCTCCCGCGATGTACAGGTTCCCACCGACGTAGAGAGTCCCCTGCCCCGTCAGCTTCCCGGAGATCACGACATCGCCCGGAATCACCACGGGGCCGTTGATCGTGATCGGGTTCGCAGCGGTCCCGACCAGGTAGAGGCCGGGCGCGACGGAATTGGTATGTACGGCGTTGATCACCGTGGTGCCGGCGGTCAGGGTCCCGGCTTTGCTTGCCGCGAGTGAGCTGTACCAGGCCAGGTCCTTCAGGTTCGGCATCGTGAGCCGCTCGGAGGAATCCTTGAGGTAGGTGAGCGGGTCCCCCTTCGCCAACCCGGCAAGAGGGACCGATGCAGCGTTAAATGGATCGATTGGCACGGAGGAGGAGGCGATCTGTCCGCTCGCCACGACGTGTCCATTGACCGTGGGGCTGTATCGGAAGTCAAAATCCCAATTGGATCGGTTGTCCCCCGACCCGGTGATCGCGGCCCCCCACCACCATCCCCAGTTGTTGAGGAAATACTCGTAGTCAAAGACGTTGCTCGGGGGATCCTTTTTGACCGAGGCCACCAGGGTCCGGACCTTGTCGCCTACCTTCGCCGAGGCCTTCACGGTGTAAACCCGCGAGACCGCGTTGGTGCTGGGGGTGATGACCACCCAGGCATCCTGGAACCCGGTGACTGAGGCGTCGGAATCGGCCAGGGAGGAGTAGTAGGCGAGCGGAAGCGTCCCCCCCGACTTGCTGAACGTGCCGGCAGGGTTGTTGTTCCCCGAGACGTACATGGCCGCCCAGTTCAAAGCGTTCTCGGCGTGGTAGAACGCCTCGTTGTAGTCCCCTCGGTTGTGCGCCGCGCGAATCCTGTAGTTGCTCAGGTTGAGCAGGCTGTAGGCGCCGAGGCCCACGAGCATCGAGGTCCAGAGGCAGTACGCGAGGGCGGAGCCCTCCTCGAGCCGATTTGTTCTCAGGTTCAGTTTCATGGTGTGACTCTCTTCCTACTTTGGGCCCGTCGGTTGCTGGCGTGGTTCAGTCGTGGTTGCCGGTGGCTACGGGCCTCGAAGCCGGACGGTGAACTCGCGATAAAGGGTGTTGGGAACGTAAACCGTCCCGCTCCGACGACGGGAGGCCATGTCGTCGTCGAGCTGCATGGCGACGCTCACAAGCGTCCCGTCGGGCTTGTAACCCGGCTGCATCAACAGGGTGAAATAGAAGTCCCGGAGCACCACCGAGTTGGTTTCGCTCTTCCAAAGGGTTTGCTCATCCCCCCCGAGGGCGATGTTCGGATCGTAGATGATGGCGCTCTGCGCGGTGTCGAAGTACAGCCGCTGCTGCGGAAGCCCGGAGCCGGCGTTGAAGAGAATCAGCCGGTACATGCTCGAGTTGGTGGAGACCGGGCTGCCGGGCGTGATCGCCTGGCTTGCGCTCATGGTCCGCAGGAGCTGCGTCACCTTGTCCTCAAGCTCGTCGGCCCGCTGCTCCAGGACGGCATCCGCCAGCGCGGTGCGGTGCTCCTTCGCCATGGTGACGTAGATAACCCCGACCGCCCCAAGGCAGAGAGTGGCCACGCCCATGCCAACCCAAAGCTCAACGATGGTGAACGCCGCCTGACGGACCCGGCGTCCGATGGCGCCCGGAAGGTGGATGGAAAGTTTCATAGACCTCGTGTTCCTGATGGCATCCCTCGAACAATCATTCCCGTTCAATGGCCCGGGTTCGCACCATGTCGTAACGGACGCTGTTCTTCCCTCCCCGCCCGAGAGGGGCATCCCACCGCACCTCCAGACGGATCGCCTTCATCTGGGCGATCCCCCCCACCGTCGTGGTGTCAATATTGACCCTCATCTCGGGATTCCGCTGCTGCATGTTCACAAGGTCGGGGCAAAAGACCTGGTAACTGCTTGTGTTCAGGCTGATCCAGTTGAAGTTGGAGGGAACCCGGATCGCAACCGCCCGCCCCAACTCATCCTTTCCCGTTCCGTCGAACACGGTATTGATCGGATTCCCGGCGATCAGGTTGTCGAAGGTCAACCCGCGGAGGGTTTCCAAATAATGGACAGAGAAGTCCGAAATGATGCCACGTTCCTTGTCCCTCGCGATCTGGATCTTCGAGAAAGTAATCGCACTCATTCCCCCCAGAAACATGATGCTGGTGATGCCGACGGCAAACAGGGTCTCCACCAAGGTGTACCCCCGTAACCCGTGTCGTCGTAAGTGCTTTCTAATCTTCATAAGAACCCCGTTGGACGTTCGGACCGGCCTTGAGCCGACCCGGTCGGGTGGTTGTTGCATCCCCTTGTCAGCTACGGAACTGAGGAGGGATCCCCGAACCGTCAGGTTCTGAATAGCACGGGGGGTGCCAAGGAAGGGATGTCCTGGAACGGGGCAAAAAGAAAGCGAGGCCCGAAGTACATCGGGCCTCGCTCTCGAGGAAAACTAAGAGAGGAAAGGTACGTCTCTGGCTCGGCGGTGGCGTTGGCAGGCTGAGCGGCGAACCGCAGCTGCGTGGGCGCCCACCACCCGAGGGGCGTTACTTCTTCCCAGCCGCCTCGGGCTTCTTCCAGTTGCGCTTGAGCGGCTTGGTCACGAGTCCCTTCTTGAGGGCGCTGGCAGTGACCCGCACATAGCGCACTTCGCCGTTGATGACGGCCTTGACGCGCTGGAGGTTAGGCATGAAGCGCCGCTTGGTGATCGCGGTCACGTGGGTACC
Source organism: Verrucomicrobiales bacterium (assembly GCA_003452185.1). Lineage (GTDB taxonomy): Bacteria > Verrucomicrobiota > Verrucomicrobiia > Limisphaerales > UBA11320 > UBA11320. Next base: position 7,325 of record DMJJ01000146.1, read on the forward strand.
GATACCCCCCTGCTTCTTCGCCTTACCACTACGCCAGATGATGCTTCCCTTGGCGGGGCGCTTCCCAGTCAGTTCGCAAATGCGTGCCATAAAGTTCTACAGTTACTTAGAAAAGAGCGGCAAAGGTATCCATCCCCGGCGGGGTTGCAAGCCCTATTTGAGCCCGGTTTTGGCTCCACTGGCAGCCTGGCCCGGCGGGGGGAGGAGGGGAATCCGCCAGGGAGCGGGCCAAACCGGGCCGAAGAGCCGGGAAAGGCGTTTGTTTTTGGGCCTGCATCGTCGTAAGAATAGGGAATGCCAACGTCGTACGCGAGCCTCGCCCTCGGATGGCTTTTGGTCCTCATCTCCGGCGGGCTCCGAACCGACGGGGCGACGCTCGGCACCAACAGCCTCTGGCGGTACTTCAAGGGGACGGCGGAGGCTTCGCTTCCCGACAAAACGGCGTGGCGAACCCCGGGATTCAACGATACGGGATGGCTGACCGGGAAGGCCCCGTTCTACTTCGATACCGCGGGGACCCCGGTCCCCTACTCGGGCAACACCCAGCTGAGCGACATGGTGGGGGCCTACACCTCGGTGTACCTGCGACAGACCTTCGTGGTCACGAACCCGGTCGATGTCGCCTCCGTGACCCTCGCCTACTGGATCGACGACGGCATGGTGGTCTGGGTCAACGGGCAGGAGGTGCATCGGGTGAACATCCCGGCCTCGAGCACCCTGGCCTACTCTTCGACGGCCATCGTGGGGGTGGAGCCGCTGGTCCGGGCGAGCGTCACCCTGTCGAGCCCCCTCCCCGGCACCTATCTCCAAGCCGGGACGAACGTCCTCGCTGTGCAGGTGTTGAACGCCGCCAAGGCCGACAATGACCTCTTCTTTGACCTCTCCCTCGATCTCAACGTCGCCGAGCGGATCCCCCCGACCATCGCTGCCACGGCTCCCATTCCGGGGCAGGTCACGAGCCTCAAGACGATCTCCGTGACCTTCTCCGAGCCGGTGCTGGGGGTCGATGCAAGCGATCTCCTGATCAACGGCGCGCCGACCGACTCCGTCGTCCAATCCGGCAACACCTACACGTTCAGCTTCCCGCAGCCCCTTCCGGGCGACGTCGCGGTGCAGTGGGATCCCGCCAGCGACATCATTGACCTGAGCCCGTTCTCGAATTCCTTCGATCCCGCGGCCCCTGGCTCCCACTGGATGTACACCCTGGTCGACGTGACCCCTCCCGTGGTGCAGAGCCTCTTTCCCCCGACCACCTCCGCCCTGCGGAGCCTTGGGGAGGTGGAGGTGACCTTCAGCGAGGGAGTGAACGGGGTGGATGCCTCGGACCTGCTGATCAACGGGCATCCCGCGACCAATCTCGTTGCCCTCGCCGGGGGGATCTATCGGTTCTCCTTCCCCCAGCCCCCGCCCGGACTTGTCAGTCTCCAATGGGCGGCGGGGCATGGGATCGTTGACCAGGCGACGCCGCCAAACGGGTTCACGGGCCCCGGGTGGGATTATTTTCTCAACCCCGCCCTCCCCCTTGGCGACCTGGTGATCACGGAGATCCTGGCGTCCAACGCCTCGGGGCTCACCGACGAGGATGGGGATGCCTCGGGATGGATCGAGCTCCTGAACCGCGGGACGCAGCCCCTCGACCTTGCGGGCTGGGCGTTGACCGACTCGCCGGACCTTCCTGGCCAATGGACCTTTCCCCACTCCCTCCTCGGGGCGGGGCAGTATCTGGTGGTCTTCGCCTCCGGCAAGGATCGCACCAACGTCCCGCCCGGGCTCCATCTTCACACCAACTTCAAGCTCGGGGCCAACGGGGAGTTCCTAGGGCTCTATTCCCCCGAGTCCCCGAGGCGGTTTGTGTCGGGATGGGATCCCGGGTTTCCCGAGCAGCGGACCGATCGCTCCTACGGACTCGATCCCTCCGGGGCCTCGGTCTACTTCGCGGCCCCCACCCCCGGGGCCCCCAACGGAACCAGCCCGCTGACGGCGGTGGTTGAGCCCGTGGAGGCCAACATCCCCCGGGGGATTTTCAAGAATCCCTTCGACCTCACCTTGTCGTGTCCCACCCCCGGGAGCATCATCCGGTACACGATCGATGGGGCCGAACCGACGGAGCAGCGGGGACAGATTTTCTATCAACCGCTGCACGTCACCAACACCCTGCTCCTGAGGGCGGCCGCGTTTCGCACCAACATGCTCCCCTCGCGGGTCAGCACCCGGAGCTACCTCTTCGGGCTCACGCCAGCCCAACGCTCCCTCCCGGTCATCTCCCTCGTCACCGCCTCGAACAACATGACCGGCCCAACCGGGATCATCGGGATGAGCGGTGGGGCTCGGACCTCGGACAACGCCTGGTACGCGGTCAAACCAGGGGATTATCACAACCCCGACGGACACGGGATCGCGTGGGAGCGGCCGGTCTCCATGGAGCTGATTCGCCCGGAGGACAACTCCGGGGTGCAGGCCGATGCCGGGATCCGCGTGCATGGCAGCGACTACCAGCGTCCCCGCACCTCGGAGACGAGCAAGTTCTCCTTCCGTCTCTACTTTCGCGGGGACTACGGGGTCGGAAAGCTGGCCTATCCGCTGATGGCGGATGACCCAGTCCGGGAGTTTGATGAGATCGTGCTCCGCGCCGGCTTCAACGACCCGGACAACCCGTTCCTGCGCGACGAGTACACCCGGCAGCTGGCCGACGACATGGGGATGGTGGCGTCGCATGGGTTCTTTGCGCAGCTCTTCATCAACGGACAGTACAAGGGTCACTACAACCCGGCTGAGCGCATCGGAAAGTCGATGATCCAGGCCCATCAGGGGGGGAGCGGCGACTGGGACGTGGTGGGGCAGTTCGGCCAGGTGATCGACGGCGACCGCGTGGATTTCCAGAACCTCCTCGACTATGTCGCCGCCCACGACCCGGCGCTCCCGGGCCCGTACCAGGCGATCGGACGCTGGCTGGATCTTGAGAACTTCGTCGATTACCTGCTGCTGAACCTCTACACCGCGATGGGGGACTGGCCCAACAACAACTGGAAGGCGGGGAAGGATCGTGCCTCCGGGGGGCTGTGGCGCTTTTACGTCTGGGACGCCGAGTGGGCCTGCGGCATTTACGGGGCGAGCCCGACCCTCGACACATTTGCCCTTTCGGGCGGGGGGCCGAGCGACTCGGGGCTTTCCAGCGGCGGGGAGATCGCCTTCCTGTATCAAAAGCTCCACCGCAGCCCGGAGTTCCGCCTTCTCTTCGCCGACCGGATCCAGAAGCATTTCTACGACAACGGGGCCCTCACCGACACGAACCTGCTCCGCCGATTCCTTCAGATGAAGGGAGAGCTGATCACGGAGATTCCGTCGATCGACACCGGGATCCAGACGACCTGGATCCCCCAGCGCCGGCCGATCCTGATGGGGCAGTTTGCCAAGTACGGGCTCCAAGCCCCGCTCGGCGCCCCGGGGTTCAACCAGGCCGGCGGCCGCGTCCCGCGCCATTTCCAACTCGTCATCACCAACCCCGGACCGGCCACCCTGTATTACACCCGTGATGGTTCCGACCCGCGGGAGCGGTTCAGCGGCAACATCTCCTCCAACGCGATCCCGTACACCGGCCCGATCCCCCTCGACTCGAGCACCCGGATCCGTGCACGGGCCTATAAAAGCCTGGCCTGGAGCGCGCTCACGGAGGCGGACTTTGCCGTCGAGAGCATCGGATCCCCCGTGAGGATCACGGAACTCATGTACGACCCCCCCGGCGGGTCGGCCTATGAATTCATCGAGGTGATGAACCCCTCCAGCGGGCCGGTCGACGCGGGGGGGATGTATTTCGACGGGATCACGTTTGTATTTCCTGACGGCACCACCCTGGGGCCCGGGGCGCGGCTCCTCCTGGCATCCGGGGGCTCCCCGACCGACTTCGCGAAACGGTATCCGGGGGTCCCGGTGTTTGCGTACTTTGCGGGTAGCCTGAACAACGGCGGAGAGCGGATCTCACTGCGGAGCCCGTCGGGCGGGCTCATTGAGACTGTTGACTACAAGAACTCTGGCGGGTGGCCGTCGGGAGCTGCCGGCGGGGGGTTCTCACTGGAGATTCTCGATCCGGAGGGGGATCCGGACAGCCCCGCAAACTGGAAGGCCAGCGCAGCGCTGGGTGGCTCCCCTGGGCTTCCCAACTCCCCTGCCCCGGTCACGTCAGTCCGGCTCAGCGAGCTCATGGCGTTGAACCAGTCCTCGCTCTCGAACGGGGGGACGTTCCCCGACTGGGTGGAGTTGGTGAACGACGGAGGAACGGCCATCGACCTGACGGGCTGGAGCCTCAGCAACAACGGCAATCCGACGCTCTTCTCCTTCCCGCCCGCAACAATCCTCGAGCCGGGCGCGAGGCTGATCGTCTGGTGTGACCTGGCCTCGGGCCTGCCCGGGCTCCATGCCGGCTTCACCTTGAAGGCTGGGGGAGATGCCCTCTTTCTCTACAACGCGGCTGGAGAGCGGGTCGATGCCGTGGGGTTTGGCCCCCAGGTCGCCGATCTCTCCCTCGCCCGGGTGGATGGCGCCTGGCAGCTGTCGATCCCGACGCCCGGGCTCCCGAACCAGGCGGCGCAAACCGGGAGCCTCACCTCGATCTCGATCAACGAGTGGCTGGCCAACCCTCCCACAGGCCAGCCGGACTGGATCGAACTCTGGAACCGGGATCTCGCGAAGCCGCTCGACCTCGGGAGGGTCATCCTCTCGAACTCCAACACCCTGCATCGGCTTCCTCCCCTGAGCTACCTGCCGGCCGGGGGCTACCTGCAGCTCTTTGCGGATGAGTCCCCGGGGGCCGACCATCTCGACTTCAAGCTCAGCGCGGTGGGAGGCCTGATCCAGGTGCTCGATCCCACGGGGGTTGAGCTGACCCGGGTGACGTACGGCCGACAGGCCGAGGGGATCACCCAGGGGCGGCTCCCGGACGGGGGGAGCGTGGTCACGAACTTCCCAGGCACGCCCACGCCGGGAACCACCAACCGGGTCATCCAGTATGCGGGGCCGGTGCTCAACGAACTCCTGGCACACGCCCCCGGACTTGCGGGATCGGACTGGGTGGAGCTCTACAACCCGGGCACCGGGGCGGCCGACCTCTCGGGCTTCAGCCTCGGCCTCGGGGGCCCCACCGCAGGCGAATGGTACTTTCCGCCAGGGGTGACGATCCCTCCCGGCGGCTACCTCCGGGTGGAGTGCGATCCCCTGCTCCCGGCCTCCATTCTCTCAGGAGGTCCCCTGAACTCGGGCCGCGGCCTGGGAGCCGGCGGTGGGGGCGTCTACCTGTTCAACGCCGCTGGCCAGGGGGTCAACTACGTGGAATACGGGATGCAGGTCGCGGGCAAGTCGATCGGGGTCTCCGGAGGCCAGTGGCGTCTGCTCGAAAACCCCACCCCGGGAGGCGCCAACGCCCTCGCCGCGGCGCTCGGACCCCCGACCTCGCTTCGGATCAACGAATGGATGGCAGGGCCGCTGGCGGGTCCGGACTGGCTGGAACTGGCCAACACCTCACCGCTGCCGGTGGCCCTGGAGGGATTGTTTCTCTCGAACGACCCGGGGTACTCGGCCACGAACCAGTTCAAGATTCCGCCGCTGAGCTTCGTGGCTCCCGGGGCTTGGGCAAGGTTCGTTGCGGATGGGGACCCGACCGCGGGGGCCGATCATGTGAATTTCTCGCTGAGCCTGGGCGGGGAATCAATCCGCCTCTATGCCACGAACGGCGCCCTTCTGGATGGGATCGACTACGGCCCCCAGGAGTCCGGGCTTTCGGAGGGGCGATTCCCGGACGCGGGGACCAATCGCGTCCGGTTTCTTGCCGGCGGAACCCCGGGAAGCCGGAACCTCCTCCCCATCGCGGGCGTGGTTCTCAGCGAGGTGATTCTCCATCCGGAGGCAGCTGCGGAAAACGGGGTGGAGATCGCGAACCTTGGCACCTCGGCGATGGATCTCGGCGGATACCTCCTGACGGACGACCTCTCGGTCCCCTCCAAGTACCGGCTCCCGGCAGGGACGCTCCTCCCGGCATCGGGCTTCCTTGTGGTAAAAGAGGCGGCGTTCGGCGCTCCCGGGGTGGGAGCGTTTCATCTCTCCCTGCTCGAGGGGGGCAAGCTCTGGCTCCTGGCGGCCGATCCCTCGGGCGCACTGAACGGCCGCGGGACACACGCGGAGTATCGAGGCACGGGCGACGCCACGTCCTTCATCCGGCAGGAGACAGTGGTCGGGGTGGATCATGTGCGATCGATCCAGCCGACGCCCGGGGGACCGAACACCCCGGCAGCGCTTCCTCCCGTGGTGGTGAGCGAGCTCATGATCAAGCCCTCCACCCAGTCCCTGGCCGGGTCGCGGGACGAATACCTGGAGCTCGCCAACACCGGCTCGACCCCGCTGACCCTCTCGGACCCGCAGCCGGGCGGAGCCACGTGGTGTCTCTCGGGAGGGGTTGTTTTCGAGTTTCCGGCGGCGACCACCCTTCCAGCGGGGGGCCGGCTCGTGGTCGTATCCTTCGACCCGGTGGGCGACACCGCCACGCTCGCGGCGTTTCTCGCCACCTACTCCCTCCCGCCCTCGGTCCCGATCGTCGGCCCCTACCAGGGACATCTCTCCGCGGCGGGGGAGAGCGTGACCCTCGAGCGACCGATCGGGAAGGTGGGGCAGCACATCGCCTATGGGCTCGTCGACCGGATCCGGTACGGGGCGGCGCCCCCGTGGCCTCCGTTTGAATCGCAGCCTGGAGCAGTCGTCGCCACGTCGCTTCATCGGGTCGCGGCGGCCGCCGATGGCGAGGATCCCGAGAGTTGGACGCCCGGGCCGGCCACTCCGGGAAGGGAAGCCTCGCTGCCGATTGCGGGGCGCCCGGTGATTCTCCGCGATCCGCAGTCGCTCTCCCCGCTGGTGGACCAGCCCGTGACCCTCTCGGTGCAGGCCGACGGAACGCCACCCCTTCGCTACCAGTGGAGGCGGAACGGGGTTCCGATTCCGGGGGCGGATGCGCCGGTTCTTGGGTGGAGCCTCGTCCAACCGGACCAGGCCGCGACCTACGATGTGGTCGTCAGCAACCCCGGAGGCTCGACCGTCAGCCGCCCCGCGGTCCTGACCCTCCTACAGCCGCCCCGGCTGGTGGTCTATCCCGAAGATCGCACCCTGCGGCGGGGCGCGAGTCTGGTGTATCAGGCGGTGGCGCTCGGAACTCCCGGCATCCAGTACACGTGGACGCTTAACGGTGCCCCGCTCCCGGCAACGCTTGGGACCACCCTCACCCTGACGAACGTGCAGCTCTCCCAGGAGGGGCGCTACTCAGTCACCGCCAGCAACGCCTACGGGGTGGCCACAGCGGGCGGGTTCCTCTCGGTGCTGGCTTCGCCGCTCTTCACGGTTCCGCCCCAACCCGTGGTGGCCCTGGAAGGGCAGTCCGTGACTCTCTCGACAAGCACCGAGGGGAATCAGCCGATGGGCTATCAATGGCGGAAGGGGGGCGTGGCCATCGCGAATGCGACCGGCCCCGCACTTCTCCTCCAGAACCTCACGCTCGCGCAGGCAGGAAGCTACACCGTGACAGCCAGCAACATCGCGGGCCAGGCCACAAGCCCCGCCGCAGCCCTGACCGTTCTCACGGACACCGACCGGGACGGATTGCCGGATGCCTGGGAGGTGCAGTACGGGTTGAACCCTGCCTCCGCCGCCGACGCCGCGCTCGACACGGATGGGGACGGGATTTCGAACCGAGGGGAATACCTGGCCGGGACCGACCCCCGCAACCCACTCAGCAGCCCAAGGCTTCTTCTCCTCGGGAAGGATCCCACCGGGACAACCCTGCAGTTCTACGCCCCCTCGAACCGGACCATCACCCTGGAGGCCCGAAGCCAGGTGGACGGGGGAGCCTGGGTTCCGCTGCAGTCATTCCCCATGCGCACCACCGATCGGACGGAAACGGTGACGGTCCCGGTTTCGAACCCGGTTCCGGCGAACCCCGACACCCGGTACTTTCGCCTGGTGATCGGTGGGGTCCAGTAACACGGGATCGGCAGAGGATCGCTGCAGGCGTGATGGGCTGCCCCGAAGTCCGCGCCCCCATGCGAGCGCCTAAGCCATGACCGGAGGAGGATCGGGGCAAACGAAAATCCCCGGGGATCAGGATCCCCGGGGATGACGAAGTCTGTGGGACCGGTCTGTTAGACCGGGCGAATGGTCTTGGGCGGCTGGCTGGCGGAGCGCGGCTCCTCGCTCGGAAGCGTGAAGCAGGCCTTCACGTCGGCCACGGTCCGTGCGGCGGTGAGGCCGTACTTGTTCCGGAGATGATCGACCGTGGAGGCATGTTCGATGAAGGCGTCGGGCCACCCAATCCGCACCACCGGGGTGTGAATCCGCTTCGTGTTGAAGAGCTCAAGGACCGAGCTCCCATAGCCGCCAGGGAGGACATGATCCTCAAGGGTCACCACCACATCGGCCACCTTGCCGTAGTGCTCCGTGAGCTCGGCATCAATCGGCTTCGTGAACCGGGGGTTGACCAGGGCCACATCGAATCCGTCGGCCGAGAGCATCTTGGCGGCCTCACGCCCCACCTTCATCATGTTGCCGAGGGCGAAGATCGCCACCTTCTGCCCCCGGGTGTTGGCAAAGTTCTGGATCACCTCGGCCTGCCCGATCTCAAGCATCTTGGGCTGGTCCTTGATCGGCACCCCCTCGGCGGCACCGCGCGGATATCGGATGAAGGTCGGATGCTTGGTGTTCAACGCCGTGAACATCATGTCGACCAGCTCATCCTCGTCCTTGGGGGACATGGCGATGATGTTCGGCACGCAACGGAGATAGGAAATGTCGAACAGCCCATGGTGCGTCGGGCCGTCGTTGGCCGAGAGGCCGCCCCGGTCCATGCAGAACATGACGGGGAGGTCCTGCAGGGCGACGTCGTGCATGATGCAGTCGAAGGCCCGCTGGAGGAACGTGGAGTAGATCGCCACACAGGGATGGAATCCCATGGTGGCCATGCCGGCCGCGAACAGCACGGCATGCTCCTCGGCAATCCCGACGTCGTAATACTGCCCCGGGAGCGCCTTCTCGAGGGCCTTCATCCCGGTGCCGCTCGGCATCGCCGCGGTGATCCCGACCAGAGTCTTGTCCTTGGAGGCCAGCTTGACCATCGCCTGGCCGAAGACGTCCTGGTAAGCCGGCGGAGTGCCGGGCTTCGGCGCCGGGGTGTCCCCGGTGGTGATGTCGTAGGGCCCGAGGCCGTGGAACTTCTCCGGATGCTGCATCGCAGCGTCGTACCCCCGGCCCTTCTGGGTCAGGATGTGGATGACGATCGGCTGATCGAAGGTCTTCGCAAACTCAAGCGTGCTGATCAGGAGGGGAAGATCATGGCCGTCAATCGGCCCGAGATACCGAACCCCCATCTCCTCAAAGAGGACGCTGCTCCCATGACCCCCACGGCCATCGGATTCCATCGGAGTGGGATTCTGCTCCAGGCTCACCGCGGTGGCGGCGCTCTTCATGAACTCCTCGGCCTTGTGGCCGAGCTTGAGGGCCAGTTCCCCCTTCGGCAGACGCTTGATCCAGGCCGCGAAATCCCGGGTGAGCTTGTTGTACCGGGGGTTCGTGGTCAGCTTGCCAAGGTAGGTGGCAATCGCCCCAACGTTCTTGGCGATGCTCCACTCGTTGTCGTTAAGAATGCCGATGAACCGCTTGGTGGTGTGGCCGATGTTGTTCAGCGCCTCGAAGGAGATGCCGTTCGTGAGCGCGGCATCGCCAAAGATGCAGACCACGTGTTCATCCCCCTTTCGCTGGTCGCGGGCCGCCGCCATTCCGAGCGCGGCCGAAAGGGCCGTGCCGGCATGCCCCGCCCCATAGCAGTCGTGCTCGCTCTCGGTCCGGAGGGCAAATCCATTGAGCCCGTCGGTGGTCCGGATGGTGTGAAACCGATCCTTCCGACCCGTCAGGATCTTGTGCACATAGCACTGGTGGCTGACATCCCAGACAAACTTGTCCTTGGGTGTCGAAAAAACGTGGTGCAGGGCGATGGTCAACTCCACGACCCCCAGGTTCGGGCCGAGATGCCCCCCGTTGGTGGCCAGCTTCGTGATGAGGTCGTGACGAACCTCCGTGGCAAGCTTGCCCAACTGATCCAGGGTCAGCTTCTTGACGTGCGACGGATGGTCCACCATGTCCAGGTAACGACTCATAGTTTTATTCATCTTCCGATCCACCAACGCTCATGGGCCTGACCGCCAGATCCCCCGCGGCGCTCTTCTCCAATCGCTGGATCTTGAGCTCCGCTTCCGCAAGCTGGGCCTGGCAAACCTGCCCCAGACGCATCCCCTGCTCATACTGGGAAAGCATCTTGTCGAGTGGCAAATCCCCGGCCTCCATCGACTCAACGATGGACTCCAGCCGCTTCAAGGCCTCCTCATACGACAGAGTCTCAACCTCTGAGTTGGAGGAGGCAGGATGTTTTGCTGAGCCAGCCACGGGCGGAGGGTAGTCGAGAGGGGCCCAAGCGTCCAGCGCGCAATCGTCGTGGGAATCTTCTCCTCCTGAAGGACTTGACAGAACCTCAACAAATCAGACCCCGCCACGGGTCACACCCGCCCGGGCGGACGACCAGGGAAGCCAACAACCACCAAAAACATCCACTCTTCCCCAGCCGTCCACCCCCGGGACGGGGCACGACTTCCAACCAACTGCTTTCAGCCACAACCTGCCCCGGCCAACCAAGTCCGGAGCAGTTACCCATACGACACCTCCACACCGGAAGTTGTTCAATGAAGTCTCAAGAAAAACTTACCCCCTCCCCACCCCGCCAGAGAGGAGGAGTGGACCTGAGGGGAGCGTTATCGATAGACCCGATAATCGGACGCTATTTATCAGCGTTTATGCTCCAGGAACCAGGGGAGGAGTGCGGGGTCGTTGTAGGCTTGGACCCAGGAATCATGGCCCACTTTCGGGTAGCGGGTGAGCTTGGCGGTTCCCCCGGCGGCCTTGATGGCGGCGACCAGTCGTTCCGACTCCTGGAATCCGACCACATCGTCGCTCTCGCCGTGAAAGGCCCAGATGCCGACCTTTTGGAGGGCTTTCCGGTCTTCGGCGGAGAGGAGGATGAGGCGGACGGTGCTGCCGCCGCCACAGACCGGGGCGGCGGCCGCGAACCGTTCCGGATGCCGGATGACGAGGTCCCAGGTCCCATACCCCCCCATGCTCAGGCCGGTGACATAGATCCGGGAGGGATCGACCCGATGGTCTTTTTCGATGGTGTCGAGCAGGGCCATCAGGGGGAGATCCTCCCAGACCATCCCCTCGGGGCATTGGGGGCTGACGACGATGAACGGCATCTGCCGGCCTTCGCTGATCTGCTTGGGGATCCCGTGGCGGGTGACCTGTCCGAGGTCGTTGCCCCGCTCCCCCGAGCCATGGAGAAAGAGAATCAGCGGCCAGGCCTGCCGACGCGAGTACCCCTGCGGCAGGTAGAGCAGGTACCTGATTGGGATCCGGGCAGCGGCCTTCGGCCGGAAGCTCTCCTTCGAGAAGGCTTGCAGGGAGGGCGGGGCCCCGGCGGTCCGCCCGGTGAGAGCCGCCGCGGCCAGTGCGGCGATCGGCAGGAGTCGTTTCGATCTGAGCGCCATAGGTCTGGAGGCCACCAGTATCATCGGAGGCCGGGACTGGCGAGCAACTTCAGGCTTCCCTTCCGGAGCCTGGCGGATGAAGAGTGGATGACCTTTTCCACATGCACCTGACCTTCCTCGATTGGGCCGTCATCCTGGGCTACTTCGGCGTAAATCTCCTCATTGGGCTCTGGTACCGGAGGCGTGCCACGGAGTCGACGGAGGAGTTCTTTGTCGGGGGACGCAAGGTCTCCTGGTGGCTGGCTGGCACGAGCATGGTGGCGACGACCTTTGCAGCCGACACCCCGCTGGCGGTGACGGGGATGGTGGCCGAGCATGGGATCGCCGGAAACTGGCTCTGGTGGAACATGCTTCTCAGCAACATGCTGACGGTGTTCTTCTTCGCCAGGCTCTGGCGGCGCGCCGGGGTCCTCACCGACGTCGAGTTCGCCGAGTTGCGCTACAGCGGCCGCGCCGCGGCTTTCCTGAGAGGGTTCCGAGCCCTGTACCTCGGACTCCCCATCAACTGCATCATCCTGGGATGGGTGAACCTGGCGATGGTGAAAATCCTCCTGATGATCTTCCCCGGCCTGAGCTTCCCCGCCATCGGAATCGTCGATGCAAAGCTCGCGGCCCTCGTCGTCGTCTTCGGCATCATGCTGCTCACGGCCCTGATCTCCTCCCTCTCCGGCCTCTGGGGGGTACTGGTGACCGATCTCTTCCAGTTCGTGCTCAAGATGGGAATGGTGATCGTCCTCGCCTGGTTTGCCGTAAAGGCGGCAGGTGGCATGACCGGGCTACAGACCCGGCTCCAGGCTCTGGATGCCGCGCGGGGGGGCGGAGGTTCCATTCTTTCCTTCTTCCCCGAGGTCGGAAGCCCCTGGATGCCGACCATCGCCGTGTTCGTCTACCTGGCGGTCAACTGGTGGGCCACCTGGTACCCCGGGTCCGAGCCGGGAGGCGGAGGGTATGTGGCGCAGCGGATCTTCTGCGCACGGGACGAGCGCCACTCGCTGCTGGCCACCCTCTGGTTCAGCATCGCCCACTACGCGCTCCGCCCCTGGCCCTGGATCCTCACCGCCCTCGCGTCGCTGGTGCTCTATCCGACACTCCAGGACAAGGAGTCGGGTTTTGTGAAAACCATCGTCGACCCGAACGTCTTTCCCCCGGCGCTGGCGGGCGTGATGATCGCAGCGTTCGCCGCGGCCTATATGTCGACCGTGGCGACACAGCTCAACTGGGGAGCCAGCTACCTGATCAACGATTTCTATCGCCGGTTCCTGAATCCCTCCAAGCCGGACGGCCATTACGTCAAGGCGGCCCAGGTGGCGACCCTCGGCCTGATGGTCCTCTCCTCCGTCGTCACCTATTACCAGGAGTCAATCGCAGGGGCCTGGAAATTCCTCATGGCCGTCGGGGCCGGGACCGGGAGCGTTTTCATCCTGAGGTGGTATTGGTGGCGGATCAATGCCTGGAGCGAAATCGCCGCGATGGCGGCCTCGTTCCTGGTCTCCATGTTTCTGCAGTTCGGGTTGAAGTGGGACACGTCCGACGCCCGGCAGTTCGCCATCACCGTGCTGGTGACCGTAGCCTGCTCGACCGTGGCCTGGGTGGCTGCGACGTTCCTCACGCCCCCCGAGCCGACCGAGAGGCTCCTCCGGTTCTACCGGAAGGTGAGCCCGAGCCCGGCTCTCTGGGGGCCCATCGCCACCCAGGCGCCGGAGGTCCGTCCACGTCGCGACGGGTGGAGCAACCTGGTCGATTGGGCCGCAGGATGCGCCATGATCTACCTGGCGCTGTTTGGAACCGGGAAGATCCTCTTTGGAGACTGGCCCGCCGGCCTGCTTCTCTGGGTGGGAGCCCTCGCCGCCGGCGCCCTGCTCTACTGGGATCTGAGCCGCCGCGGATGGAGCGTCCTCGAGGGGCCCAAAGAACCGTAGGCGGGAACCCGGGGCAACCACGCACTCCCGCAGAGACACCGGCGCCGGGAAGGAACCTCAGGGAGGGGTGACCGGCTTCCCGGCGAGAGCCGATTGAACCTCGGTCACAAGCTCCTCCACCTTCCACTCATTGCCGATGAGGATCCGGCGAACCTTGCCGTCGGCTCCAACCACCACGGTGCGGAGGTTGTGGTTCAACGCCCCCGCCTCACGGAAAAACTGAAGCCCGAAGTGCCGCCCCAGTCGCTCCACGTCCTCAACCGGACCGGTCAGAAAACTCCAATGGACCGGGTCGTACTGATAGCGGGCGGCGTACTGCTTAAGCACCTCGGGGGTGTCGGTGGCGGGGTCGATCGTGATGGAGAAAAAGTGCCAGTTGGTCGGGGAGGAAGGCTGCGCCTTGAGCTCCCGGTAGGCGTCCCGGAGGTTGGTGGACATCCGTGGGCACATTGTTGGGAAGGGGCAGGTGGCGAAGAAGAAGGTGAAGGCGACGACCTGTCCGCGGTACTGTTGGAACGTGACCGGACGAACCAGCTCATTGGTGAGTGCGATGGACGGGAGGGGATCTCCGGGGAAGAGTGGCTCGGAGTCCGCAACCGCGCGGTCGGCGGCCGGGGGAGGATTCGTGGAGGGGGAGGCTGCGGCCTGGGCGGGGGCAGAGACCGTCAACCCCTCGATCCACCCGTCGTCGGCAGTGGCCCGCACGGTGAAGGTCACTTCGTCCCCAGGCTTCAGGGGGGCGAGGTTGCTGGCATCGCGGACATCGAAGTCCATGGTCATGCGCGGCATGTAGCCAGGAATGTTCTCGTGGGTGATTTTCACCTTCCGATGAGAGAGGTCGACCGATCGCACGAGCCCCTTGGCGGGGTAGGAATTGGTTGCCAGGACAGCGGCAGGGAGGGGCGCCGGCGGCTTCCCCGCGCCGGCGGGTGTGGGAGCGGAGGGGCTGCACCCCACCCCCATCAGCCAGCCAACGCCCAAGGCCAGAAGCGGAAGCCAGGCCCCGGCTCCCGACGAATACATTCGCGGCACGCGCATCCCCCTTAGTACCCAACTACGACTCGAGGGGCAACATTCGTGTCCTGCGGTTCCCTCCGGACGGGTGAGACGGAAGGCATCATCGCTTGACATCCCGTGCCCAAGAGGCTTCACTCGCCTCACCATAGGTCTCCGCTCCGCAAGGAGTCATCCAGCGAGACCGCTAGGGGGCCGGGAGGCCCCCTTCCTTTTTTTAAACCCACCCCGCACCCCGCGCCTGTCGCCTCCGCTCCCTTCCCCGACGCACACCCGCTAACCCCGGGCCTGGAGAAGCTTGCCTTCCCGGGGGATGCGGCGTTTCCTCACCGTGTTGAACGCCCCAGAACTTGACCCTCTCCCGGATTCGCTCAACTCCCGGCTCGCCCGCCATCCCCGGGTGGTGGTGGTGGGGAGCTCGAACACCGACCTGGTGATCCGTTCGGCACGGGTCCCCAAGCCGGGCGAGACAATGCTGGGAGGGGAGTTTGAAATCCATCCCGGGGGCAAGGGAGCGAACCAGGCGGTCGCCGCGGCGCGACTCGGCGCCCGGGTTGAGTTCATCGGCTGCATCGGAAGAGACCCGTTCGGGGAGACCGCGTGCGCGGGACTTCAAAAGGAGGGAATCTCCCTCCGCCACACGACACGGATCGGCACGGTCTCCAGTGGCGTGGCCCTGATCCTGGTCGGGGCCGAGGGCGAAAACCTGATCAGCGTAGCCCGGAGTTCCAACGACCGTCTCACCCCCGCCCACGTCCGAAGGGCCGCTCCCTCGATTCGACGGGCCGGACTCCTCCTGGCGCAACTCGAGGTTCCACTCCCCGCCGTGACGGAGGCGGTCCGCATCGCCTTCCGCGCCGGAGTGCGCGTCATCCTGAACCCCGCCCCCGGACGACCGCTCCCCCGCACCCTCCTCCGCCAGGTCTGGATGATCACGCCAAACGAGTCGGAACTCTCCCTCCTCACGGGCCTTCCCACCCAAACCCCGGCCCAGCTCGTCCGCGCCGCACGGCGGCTTCTTGCCTCGGGCCCCCGGGAGGTGCTGATCACCTGTGGCGCCCGGGGGGCCTGCCACGTAACCCCCGACGCGACCCGGTTTGAGCCTGCCCCCAAGGTCCGCGCCATCGACACCACCGGCGCCGGCGATTGCCTCAACGGGGCGCTCGCCACCGCCCTGGCTGCCGGCGCCACCCCACCGGAAGCGATCCGGTTCGCCGTCCGCTGTGCGGCCCTCTCCGTCCAACACCCCGGGGCGCAACCCTCCCTCCCGCGTCGCAAGGATCTCTTTCGATTTAAATAATCTTACGGCCGGGGACTGGATCAAAACGCCCGCCCGTGTTACTACACCTGCATGACGCCCCCAGAGCCGGGCTCCCGCAACCCGACAAACCCCTCCCCGTCCATTTCGGCAGGGGGTCCCATGCCCACGGCGGACAGGTGGGAACGCCAGTATCGCGGGCTGGTGGACATCCTGACCGATGCCGTGTTTCTCGTCTCGGCCGAGGCTCCGGCGGGGGGAACGATCCTGGAGGCCAACGCCGCAGCCGCGGCGCTCCACGGGTGCCGCGAGGGGGACCTCGTTGGAAAACTGTTCTCCAGGCTGCACGGACCCGAGACCGAGCCATGGATCTCCCAGGTGAGGGCCCAGGGGGGGGCTCAACTCCAGACCGAGCATCTCCGCGCGGATGGAACGCGTCGCCCGGTGCAGCTCCGCGCCACACGCATCCCTGGGGCAGGCCCGGGACAGCTGCTCGTGGTGGCCCACGACCTCACGGGAAGCCTTGCCGTCGAGCAGGCCACACGGGAACGGGAGGCGTTGCTGGCCGAGGTGGAGCAGCTCGCCAACGTCGGGAGCTGGGATTGGGATGCCCTGCTCCAGAAGACCCATTGGTCGACACAGCTCCGCTCCTTCCTCGACTTCGACCCATCCGCTCCCCCGCTCTCCATCGAGCAGTTCGTCGAGGAGTTTGTGCTCCCGGACGAGCGGGTCGAGTGGCTGAAACGTTGGCACCAGAGCCTCCAGCAGCCCCACTCCATCTCCTGGGAGGGACGCATCCGCAAGCCGAGCGGCCTCATCCGCCACGTCCGGTGTCGCACCCACTCGGAGCACACCCCGCAGGGCACCGTCCGGCGGGTGATGGGCACCGTGCAGGACATCACCGAGTGGAAGGAGGGGGAACGGCTCCGGCTCTCCCTTGAGAAGCAGATCCAGCAGGCGCTGAAGCTCGATGCCCTCGGGAGCCTTGCAGGAGGGATCGCCCATGATTTCAACAACATCCTCGGGGCGATCATGGGGAACGCCGAGGTGGCCCAGATGGACATCCCCCCGAACCACCCCGCTGCGGAGGCCGTGGCCGACGTGATTCAGGCCAGCAAACGGGCGCGCGAGCTCGTCCGCCGGATCCTGAGCTTCAGCCGGCAGGAGGAAGGAACCCGGAGCACCATCTCCATCGACGAGCTCCTTCAGGAGAGCATCGGGCAGCTTCGGGCGACGATCCCGCCCGAGATCCAGATCGTGCGCGAGCTGGAGGAGGGGCTCCCTCCGGTGCTGGGGGACGCCAGCCAGCTCCAGCAGATCCTGGTGAACCTCTGTTCCAACGCCGTCTACGCCATGAGGGGCCGGGGCGGGAGGCTTCTCTTCAGGCTGCGACGACACGTCGTCCCCCCAACCACCCAGCGGCTTCCGGGGGGTCTTCAGCCCGGCACGTACCTCCGGCTCACGGTGGCCGACACCGGTGAGGGGATGTCCCCCGAGGTCCTCTCGCGGGTGTTCGAGCCGTTCTTCAGCACCCATCCCTCCAAGGAACACCCCGGCCTCGGACTCGCCGTCGCACACGGCGTCGTCAAGGGGCACGGGGGCGTGATCGAGGCGGAGAGCGAGCCAGGTCGGGGGACCAGCTTCCATGCCTATTTCCCCGCCCTCCCGGTGCGTCCCTCCTCCGGGGCGGAGCCTCCCCTGCCCCGCGGGAACGGGGAGCGGATCCTCGTGGTGGACGACGAGATCCCGGTGCTCGAGTCCCTGAAGCGGATGCTCCTCACCCTGGGGTATCAGCCCCGGACGGAGACCTCCCCCGAAGCGGCGCTCCGTCAGCTCACGGCCGACCCAAGAGCGTTCGAGGGGTTGATCATCGACCTGAGCATGCCGGGGATGAGCGGCCTGGAGCTGGCGACCCACCTCCGGAGGCTTTGCATTCCGGCGCCGGTGATCCTGAACACCGGATTTTTAAGCGCCGAGGAGGCCGAGGCCCTCCGCTCCTCCATCATGGGACGTGTGCTCACGAAGCCCAACACCCTCCGGGAGCTGGCCGAAGCCCTGAGCCAGGTCTTCACGCCGTGAGCCCGACGTGAGAGAGCCCGCGGCGCCGAAGGCTCCAAGGCCCAGCAGGATGGCCTTGATGGTGTGACGGATCATGGTCGTTGTTGTCCCCATGGCATGGCGGCTGTGGTTCCAGCACCGCGCGCCGCCTGACAACCATTCCCCACGAACCGGCTCGAGGACGGAAAAACTTGAGACAAAAAAACACCCCGGGAGATTTCCCGGGGCGCAAGGGAGTCAGAACCGTTGAATCCGTCGCGACCCGCGCGGTCAACGGGAGGCGCGGCCGATCTGGCCCCGCAGATACTTGAGGGCTTCTTCCAGTTGCTTGTCCACGAAGGCGGGCTTGGCCTCCTTGTTGGGACGGCCTCCCTCGGGCTCGATGATCTCGGTGTCGCGGAAGTGGTCGAACAGGTCGTCCCTTTCTTTGCGGTTGAGCTTCACCTCGAGGTTCGGCTTGACCCCCCAGGTGTCCTCCTCCTTGCCGGCGGTTGACGACTTGTTCAGGTTCTTGCCGCTTGGCCGCCAGAATGTGGCGGTGGTCAGCTTGATCTCACCCTCGCCGAACTCCTTGATGTTCTGGACCGATCCCTTGCCGAAGCTCCGTTCGCCGACAATATAGGCGCGGTTGTGGTCTTGAAGCGCGGCGGAGACGATCTCGCTGCCGGAGGCGCTGCCGCCGTTGACCATGCACACCATCGGGAAGTCGGTGAGGCTTCCCTCCGCGGCGCCGTTGAACTTGGTCTCCTGACGGCCGCGGGGACGGATGCTGACGATGAGCCCGTCATCGACGAACATGTCGGAAATCAGGACGGCGCTGTCGAGCAGGCCGCCGGGGTT
>DMJJ01000142.1:0-7479 GCA_003452185.1 Verrucomicrobiales bacterium
CCACAACCCAACCCCCCGCAGCTCCGCCCCCCACCTCGCCTTCATTCCCGGCCATCGGCCTCGAGCCGGCCCGGAGCCTCCGGCCAGCCTCCCCCGCGAGCCCTCCGCCGCCCACGCCTGCCCCTTCAACCCCTGCAACCCCGACCGCCAGGGGAGCTGCCGCCGCCCCCTCGCCCGATGCCGGGTTCCAGCTCCTCGGGTTCGACAAGCTCGCCGGGTTCAGCTTCGAGGTGAGCGATGAGATCCTCCAGGCAAGCCCGACCAACGCCACTCAGGTGGCGGCACGGACGCTGGAGCAAATCCCGCAGACGGTCCGGGAATTCGACCTCAAGCGGGTGTCCCTCAAGGGATTCATGCTCCCGCTGAAGGTCGAGGGGGGCAAGGTGACCGAAATGCTCATCATGCGCGACCAGTCGATGTGCTGCTACGGAGCGGTCCCGAAGATCAACGAGTGGGTAAGCGTCCGCATGGTGGGGGGAGGAGTGAAGCCGATCATGGACCAGGCGATCACGATGTACGGGAAGCTCCACGTCGGCGAGATGCGTGAAAACGGCTACCTGGTTGGCATCTACCACATGGATGGGGAACGGATCGACGGTCCGGCGGAGAATTAACCGACCCCTCCCCTGCCCGTGAAGCCCCGGACGGCGCGGGGCGGGGCGGGTTCGCGGTTACCTGGCTGGCGCGTGGGAGACCACCACAAACCAGGCGCTCCCGGGGTCCCGGTAGCCCCCGAGGATGGTGCTCGCCTCACCCGAGGGCCGGATGAGGGTGGAGACCCGCTTCCCGTTTTCCAGCGCAGTGACCCGCCGTTTCCCGGGCTCTGTGAGGTCGATCTGCACCGTGCGCGACGGGCTGACTTCCACCGTTCCCACCTTGCCACGATCGACGCAGACCTCCCGATGCGAGACCTCCCAGTAATGGGTCCAGCGAAACAGGGGACGGAGGGGGCGAATCTCGGCGCTGCCGAGTTGACGGGCCCCGGCTGACGGGGCGTGATCCGCATCCGTGGCTCGCACGAGCTGCACCCGGTAGGTGGCGACCGAGCCGCGGGGGGGCGCCGGCGGGGAGTCCAGAGGGCCCGCGGCGGCGCTCATCGCAAGGGCGATCCACAATGGAGAGAGCCGGATCATAGCAGCGTTCCGCTCCATCGGACGACCGGAGTGCGGCCCCGATTCAGACTCTCTCGAACGGAAGCGAAGTTCGACGGGCAGGCTATTTTGCCGGTTTCTGGCCCAGCGCCTCCATCTGCCAGTCGACCAGTGACTTGACCATCCGCTCCTCCTCAGGGCCGAGGCCCGCCCCGTGGGGATCGACGGCGAACGCCGTCAGCCAACGCTCCTCCCGCGGACGGAAACCGAGCTGCCGCTCCAGCCTCGCCTCGAAGTCGGTCATGTGGGCCGCCCCGTAGAAAATCGCCACGCCCCGGGTTCCCTCCCGGTGTTCCAGCACCCGCCGCAAATCTTCCACCACCCGCTGGTTGCGGGCATCGACAAGGATCGCGAGGAGCTTCTTCATCGCGGGATTCCCCCCCGCCAGCGAATCGAGATCCCCCGCCACCCGACCCATCACCTCGATCAGGGTCATTTTCGCGAGGGCCTGCAGCTTTGGAGCCGCGTGGATGAACCCCAGGAGCACCCGGGCGACCCCGTTGAGCCACGACTGCCCGTCGAGCGCCTGCATCAACACCGAGAATTGCACCCCGGCCTCCTGGTCCGACTCATCGGCCCTGGGTGAGGCAAGGCTCTTCTGGACGAGTCTCTGAAGCTCCGGGATCGAGAGATCGCTGTTCCGGAAATGGGCCCGGGAGTAGTCCACCGCCACCAGCTGGAACACCAACCCCAACGAGCCCGCAATGGCCCCCTGGAGGGAGTTCTCCAAGGCTTCCTTGTCCTCCATGCCCCCCGACCCGTTCGAATGCTCCGTCGCCCGCACCCCCTCAAACAGCACCACCCCTTGCGCGTCGAGAAGCTGCTGCAGCTCCCGGTAGTACTCGGGGGAGCCGATGTGGGACGCCCCGGCGAGCCAAAGCGTTTGTCCCGGGAACCGGGGGGAGGTGAGGCGACGACACGCGATCCGTAGAGCCCGCTCCCCCCCCGCCGGCCCTTCGGCCTTCAGGTAGCTCGTGGACCGGGGTAACGCCGGCTCCGTCGGGGCCAGCCCCTGCGTGGCGCAGCCGGTCCCACCCCAGAGAATCGCTGCGAGGGATGTGAGCCACGCGAAAACACCAAACCCCCGACCCCTCCCCGGCCCGTCGGAGATCCGGGCCTGCAAGCGAGGCATGAGAAGGGAGGTGGCCATGCGGAAGAAGGTCAGCCCCGGTACTCGAACGGTGCGAACCCCTGCACCCCGGGACGGGCACGGAACAACGAGCCGGCCAGGGGCTGCTTGGCCAGGGAGGCCGCGTCAAGGCGGGTACTCGCCGTCGTGAGGTAGAGCTCGTCAAGATTCTCACCCCCAAAGCAGCAGGCCGTCACGCGGGCCACCGGTAACGGAATTCGCGCCAGCTGGCGACCCGACTTCGGATCCCAGCGGGTTACCGACCACCCATCCCACATCCCAATCCAGATCATCCCCTCCCGATCCAGGGTGAGACCGTCCGGATAGCCAATCCCCTCAGGAATCCGGATCACCGTGCGGCGGTTCGTGATGGCTGAGGTGGCGGGGTCGAAGTCAAACGCGTCGACCCGCATCGTCGGGGTGTCGATGTAGTACAACGTCCGATGGTCGGGGCTCCACCCCAGGCCGTTGGAGATCGTCACCCCGGGCACCACGGTCCGCGCCACCCGGTGTTCATCCAGCACATACAAGGCGCCGATCGGCTCCTTCTCGGCGTAGGAGAGGCTTCCGGCCCAGAACCGGCCGGCCGGGTCGGCCTTGCCATCGTTGAACCGGTTGCCCGGCAGGTGGGCCTCGGGATGCGTGATCCAGGAGACGCGACCCGAGCCCAGGTCGAGGTGCCCGAAGCCCTTGGCACCGGCGAAGAAAACATTGCCGTCCGTCCCGGGAACGGCGCACCCGACATGCGATCCGATCTCGAAGGTCTGGTTCTCCCGTCGGGCCGGGTCGAAGAGGTGAATCCGGCTCTTCTCGATGTCGACCCAGAGGAGCTGCCGGCGACGCGGCAGCCAGGAGGGTCCCTCGCCCAACTGGGATTGAACCTCAAGGACGCACTCAACCGGGGTGTTGTTCATGGTGCTCATCGGATGATCGTTCCGCAATTACCCGCCATCCCCTCCCCGGATTGCAAAGAGAAAATGCGCCCCCGTGGCCCGCCGCGTGCCTCGGGTTACTTGCCGATGCAGAACTGGCTGAAGATGGCATCCAGCAGATCCTCGCGGCCCGTGCCGCCGACGACCT
This sequence comes from Verrucomicrobiales bacterium, assembly GCA_003452185.1. GTDB lineage: Bacteria > Verrucomicrobiota > Verrucomicrobiia > Limisphaerales > UBA11320 > UBA11320. The sequence continues at coordinate 3,361 of DMJJ01000142.1, forward strand.
CCCCGACAGCACCGGCCGCGATGTGGAGCTCCATCGCGACAATCTCCAGCGTCAGGCCCTGGGCGAGGGAGTCCGCGGCCCGTGCGGTGGCCTCCCGGGCCCGACGCAGCGCCTCCTGATGGCGTGCATTGATCGCCACCTGAAACATCCCGGCCTCCACACGACCCGACCAGACCCGCTCCCGGATCCGATCCTTCAAGGCCTCGATCCCCTCCCCCGTGGCACAGCTCACCTCGACGGTCGGCAGGTCAGCGGGAGAGTGGCGACCTGGGTGCTGTGGAAGATCCGACTTGTTGCGGACGAGGATGCAGGCGCGCCCGGCCAGGGAGGCCGATTGGCCCTGGTCGGCCTCAGACCCTGCGATCGATCCATCCACGACGTGGAGGATCAGCTCGGCCCGCGCGAGGGTCTCCCGGCTCCGACGCACTCCTTCGGCCTCCAGGGCGTCCCCCGCCTCCCGAAGCCCGGCCGTGTCGATGAAGATGACCGGGATGCCGCGGATGTTCGCCGTCTCCTCGATCGTATCGCGGGTGGTCCCGGCCACCGGGGAGACGATCGCCCGGTCGTGGCCGAGCAGGCGGTTCAGGAGGCTCGATTTCCCGGCGTTGGGGCTTCCGATGATCGCGGCCCGGATCCCGCGTCGCAGGATCTGCCCTTCGGCGGCGGTTTGAAGGAGACGGTCCAGGGTGGCGAGCCCCGCGCGGAGGCGGGCCAGCAATTGATCGCGGGTGTCGGGGGCGATGTCCTCGTCCGGGAAATCGATGTGGGCCTCCACGTGGGCGAGCGTCCGCATGAGGTCGTCACGCAGCCTGCCGATCTCCCGGGAGAGACTCCCCCCGAGCTGCTCGCGGGCGGCGGCCAGGGCCAGCTCCGTGCGGGCGTGGATGAGATCGGCCACCGCCTCGGCCTGGGCGAGGTCGATGCGCCCGTTGAGAAACGCCCGGCGGGTGAACTCCCCCGGCTCGGCGTGCCGTGCCCCGGCCGCGAGGAAGGCCTCCAGGACGAGCTTCGCCGGGAGGAGTCCGCCGTGGCACGAAACCTCGATCACATCCTCACGGGTGAAGGTCCGGGGAGCCCGCATCACCGTCAGCAGCACCTCGTCGATGGAGATCCCCTCCCGGTGAATCATCCCGTAATGAACCGTATGCGACGGGAGGGCAGCCATCGGGGTCGCGTCGCCGCCGGCACGACGGAAACAACGATCCGCAAGGCGGCAGGCCTCCGGGCCGGAAACCCGGATCACGGCAAGCCCCCCTTCGCCCAGGGGGGTTGCGATGGCGGCGATTGTGTCGGTGAGCACGGGGGGGGGTAAAGGAGGCGCGGGACCGGGGATCAGACGTGCCCGCAGTTGCCGGCGGCATTTTCGGCGTCGCGTCCCTGGAGCCAGAGCCGGGCCTTCTGGTAGCTCTTCTTGTGGAGGTAGTGGAGCAGGTCGGGGTCGGAGGAGGGGGGAAGCAGGCGGGTCAGCCGGTCGATCTCGGAGAAGAGGGGGATCAGGTTCGGCTTCGGCTGCGCTGTCGGCATCGACGCCACGGCGGCCTCGAGATGCAGCAGGGCCTGTAGAATCTCGTCATGAATCGGGCGCTCGCTCATGCAGCGAGTATGCCTGCGGAGCGTGGAAAGACAAACGCGGAAGGATCGTTCTCCTCCCGGGGATGGGCGGAAGGCCACGGGAGCGCCGCCTGGCAGGGGAGTTGGCTTGGGCTGGGGTCGACTCGCGCTTTTCTCCTTGGGAATCGCAGTGACGCGGAGACGCGGGGACGCGGACTGCAGGGGAGGAGGAGGCAGACGTTTTTCCCGTTCTCCCCTGTGGAGGCGAGGTAACGAGACCCCGGCCCCCTCGGTGAAGCCCCGAAGGCAAACGGTAGGGCGAATCTCCTGATGCGGATGTTTGCCAACTCGCGGGCCGGGTTCACCCTATTCTCGCCGGACACACCGGGGGACGTGGAGCTCTCCCCTCCGCAGCCGCAGGCCGGCTCCCCCGGGACGTCGATGCCTGCCTCGTGCAGCTGCGCCGGGCCCGGAACAGGGTCACGGCCCCGTCAGTCCCGGGCATAATCCTCCCGAAAACGACCTCCTAGGATTGGATATGACCCGTCTTCAAGGGTCCCATAGGCAGGGTAGCGGACGATTTTTGCCGATGTGGGAATTGAAACCATGCCGTAAGGACGGCAGATTGACCACATGGCAGTCAGGACGACGGTGATTTTCTCCAAGGCCTTCCATTCAAAGCTCCGGAAGGACGCCGCGGAGCAGAATGTGAGCATGGGCAAGCTCATAGAGTCATCCATGAGCCAAGGCAAGAGGCCAGCCAGGAAGTCACGCCTGGTCCGCGATACGCAAACGGGCCTCCTGATGTTCGACGGGGGCCCGAGCGTGAACACGGTGTCTGACACTATGAAGACAGTCCAAATGCGCAGTTTCGCCCATGATATTCCGCGGTACGTCGCTTTGGTGAAGCGCGGAGAGACGGTTCAAGTCACCAACAATGGCGTTGCCGTAATGGTGATCACCAAGCCGCCCTTCACTCCACCCAACATGGGGCAATGGGTAAAGAGGCTTGAGAAGATGCACCGGAAATACTCCAAGGTGCCAAAGCTCCCGAACGGCGTCCTCGAGGACCGCGGAGAGTGAAGACCTACCTGGACTCGTCATTCATCTTCGGAATTTTCTACGAGGATGCGGGGAAGGCCCTGATCATGGCGGAGCTCGTGAGCCTGCGCGCCCCGTTTCCAATCACGCCGCTCCATGAGCTCGAGGTCCGGACCTCGATCCGAAGGCGCATGAAGGGCAGCCCAACGGACAAGCCCGCAATGCGGTCACTGCGGAAGGAGAAGGGGATGGTGGCGCTGCGTGCCTTTGACAAGGCGTTCAGTGACCGATTTTTTCACGTCGTGAATGTCGACCATCGCATCATCTTCTCCCAGGCGGAAGAACTGAGCGCAGCCCACGCATGCGAGACCGGATCTCGATCCCTGGACATACTGCATGTCGCATCCGCCCGGACCATCCCCACGCGGGTGGGGAGAACGAGTCCACGCGGACAATCCAGTGATCGACATTCGGACCATCCCCACGCGGGTGGGGAGAACGGCGTCGAATTCCTTCCTTCCTCTTCCCCTTCCGGACCATCCCCACGCGGGTGGGGAGAACCGCGCCGCGCAGCCAGTAGGCCACGGCGAATTCGGACCATCCCCACGCGGGTGGGGAGAACAAACTTGAGGAGGAGGTCCAAGTCAAAGAGCACGGACCATCCCCACGCGGGTGGGGAGAACCCGCCGGACGTCCTACATTCCGACCCCGACCCCGGACCATCCCCACGCGGGTGGGGAGAACGATCTGCCGCTCTCGGGCCGGATCATCACGCCCGGACCATCCCCACGCGGGTGGGGAGAACGTTTCCAGGAATTTTCGGAAGTCGGCACGCGCCGGACCATCCCCACGCGGGTGGGGAGAACCATATGACCACATATGTCAGGAGGTGTCAAAACGGACCATCCCCACGCGGGTGGGGAGAACGCCAGCACGGCCGCCAGGACACAAACGAAGGACGGACCATCCCCACGCGGGTGGGGAGAACTGGACAACGTAGGAAACGGAGTCCGCGCTAATCGGACCATCCCCACGCGGGTGGGGAGAACTCCTGGAGCTCGTCCCATAGGCTTTTGCCTGGCGGACCATCCCCACGCGGGTGGGGAGAACTCACCCCCTGGCGCCGGAGCTCCCTCCCAAGACGGACCATCCCCACGCGGGTGGGGAGAACCAGGGTAAACGAGTGTTGGTACGTCACAAAAACGGACCATCCCCACGCGGGTGGGGAGAACACGACGTAGGCCTGCGCCAGGGGGGCGGCAAACGGACCATCCCCACGCGGGTGGGGAGAACGCACCCTCCCACGTGACGCCTACTCGGCCACACGGACCATCCCCACGCGGGTGGGGACAACGGCTTTTGATACGTGTTGTTGAAAATGTCCTCCGGACCATCCCCACGCGGGTGGGGAGAACTTCGCTCGTGGGCCGATGTCCGTATGAGTCGCCGGACCATCCCCACGCGGGTGGGGAGAACAGCGTGACGGGCAGCGCGAAGTGGCCGCTCGTCGGACCATCCCCACGCGGG
>DMJJ01000142.1:7768-7959 GCA_003452185.1 Verrucomicrobiales bacterium
CACGCGGGTGGGGAGAACGCCAACTGCTGGCGGTGGAGATTGAATGCACCCGGACCATCCCCACGCGGGTGGGGAGAACCATTCGTTTTTGATCAGATAAACCCCGCTCGTCGGACCATCCCCACGCGGGTGGGGAGAACGGGGCGGGCTGGCCCTCATTCTGGCCATAAAACGGACCATCCCCACGCGGG
>DMJJ01000059.1 GCA_003452185.1 Verrucomicrobiales bacterium
AAGGTAGGGCGAATCTCCTGATGAGCCGCGACCCGCGCGCGTGGGGGCGAAGGCAGGTGTGGTGATCGGTGTGCACGAGACCCGGGAAATGGAGTGGAGCCGGCGCCCGGGCTGTGCCACGGTAAGGGGATGCGAGTCCACTTCTTTGGCGCCACCCGCACGACCACCGGCTCGATGTACCTGCTGGAGGTCAACGGGCAGAAGATCCTGCTCGAGTGCGGACTGTTTCAGGGCCGGCGCGAGGAGTCGATCGAGCGGAACCGTCGATTCCCCTTCAACCCCGCGGAGGTCGATGCCGTGCTCCTGAGCCATGCTCACATTGACCATTGCGGCAACCTCCCCAACCTCTGCCGCCAGGGGTTCAAGGGAAACATCTATTGCACCTTCGCCACACGCGATCTCGCCGGGATCATGCTCGAGGACTCGGCGGAGATTCAGATGGCGGATGCGGCCTTTGTTTCAAAGAAGCGGGCCAAGAAGGGGCAGCCCCCGGTCGAACCGCTGTACACGGCGACCGAGGCCGAGATGGCGATCCGGCAGTTTGTAACCCTCGGCTATGACCGTCCGATGCCCGTGGCAGAGGGAGTCACGGCCACGTTCCGCGACGCGGGCCACATCCTCGGCTCCGCCCAGGTCGTGCTCGACGTCCGGGAGGGGGGAAAGCGGTTCCGCTATCTCTTCAGCGGGGACGTCGGCCGTGGAGGGGACGACATCCTGCGCGATCCGCAGCCGGTGGAGGGAGTCGATTACCTCCAGGTGGAAAGCACCTATGGAGGACGCGACCACAGCAATCGGGAAAACTCGCAAAGCGAGGTTGCCACACTCGTGAACTCCACGATCGAGGGAGGGGGCAAGGTGATCATTCCCGCCTTCTCGGTGGGGCGCACCCAGCAGATCGTCTACACCCTCCACCAGCTCACCCTGGCGGGGAGGCTGCCCAAGGTGCCGGTGTTCGTCGACAGCCCGCTGAGCGTCAACGCCACGGAGGTTTTCCGCCTCCATCCCGAGTGCTTCAACGACTCGATCTACGGGTTCCTCCGGGAGAAGGCCAACCCCTTCGGCATGGAGACCCTGACCTACATCCGGGAGCTGGCGCACTCGATGAAGCTCAACGAGCTGAAGGAGCCGGCGATCATCATCAGCGCCTCCGGGATGTGCGAGGCCGGGCGGATCCGGCACCATCTCAAGAACAACCTCGGAGACCCGAGGAACTTGATCCTCTTCATCGGGTTTTGCGCCGACCACACCCTGGGGGCGCAGATTCGTGCCGGTCGGAACCCGGTGAACATCTTTGGGGAACCCCACGCGGTGAAGGCCAGGGTGGCCGCGGTCGACGCCTTCTCAGGTCACGCCGACCGGGGGGAGCTGAAGCGCTACGTCCAGAACCTGACCGGGAAGATCCGAAAGATCGCAGTGATCCACGGCGAGGAGTCCCAAAGCCTCGCCTTCGCCGAAACCCTCCGTCAATTGAAGCCCTCAGCGGAGGTGTTGGTCCCGGTCTACCAGCAGGTTATGGAAGTTGGTGGGTGATCCCCCCATCCCCCGTTCCCTACCGTCTGGTCCGCCGACCCTTCCCATAAGAGTTTTATCATGCTGGGCGGGATCAGCTTGGGGAGCCTCAGGAGGCTTGCAAAATTCAGGCTGTTGGGGCCATTCTCCTCCCACACACCCCCTAAAAGTGGTTTGTCGTTACCTGCCAAATAACCGCCCTGGCGTGATCAAGGACCAGCCTGTCATGCCGACTCATACACTGACTATGTACTCTATAGTGCACCTGCGCCCCGCAAACATCTGGAGTTGTCTTCTCGCCCTGCTCCTACTGGCTTCTGCCGCAGTATCTCCTGCATCGGGGCAGGCGATCTCTGTGTCAGCCACCCCCTCCCCAGCCCCGGGATCGTTGATCGTCGAACTGATCCACGTCAGCGTGGTCTTCAGCGACGCCGTGGTGGGAGTGGACGCGGCAGATCTCCTAGTGAACGGGGTTCCGGCCAGCGCTGTCGTCACCAACAACCCAAACGACTACACCTTCACGGTGGCGCAGCCCGCCGACGGAACGGTGACGTTCTCCTGGGCTGAGGGCCACGGGATCGTGGCCAGCGGCCCGCTGGCGACGCCGTTCCCGGGCGGGACCTGGACCTGCCTGCTGGATACCAACTTCGCCTTCAGCGCGAACTTCATCATCTCGGAGTTCATGGCGAGCAACGGTACCGGGATTCTGGACGACGACGGCGCCCGGTCAGACTGGATCGAGATCCTGAACCTGGGGCCTCAGCAGGCGTCGCTTGACGGCTGGTATCTGACCGACACCGAGCTGGCTCCGACGAAGTGGCGATTCCCGTTTGGGCTCCCGCCAATCCCGGCCAACGGCTATGCGCTGGTCTGGGCCTCGGCCAAGGACCGGACGAACGCCCTCGCGCCACTCCACACGAACTTCAAGCTTCCCTCGGGCGGAAGCTATCTGGCGCTGGTGAGCCCGGCGACAAACGTCGTCTCTTCCTTTGCCCCCTACCCTCCACAGTTCACCGATGTCTCCTTCGGGCGTGATCGGATTGACCCGAGCCTCACTGGCTACTTCACCAACTCGACCCCGGGCAGGACCAACGCGATTTCCGGCGGCGGTTTTGTCTCCACGCCGGTCGTGAGTGTTGAATCGGGGGTCTACACCAACGACACCCTTCTCCTGACGATGAGCGCGCCGGCAGGGACCACCATCCGATTCACCTTGAACGGGGCCCTGCCGCTCACCAACTCGATCCTCTACACGAACGCGATCGTCCTGAGCAACAGCACCATCCTGAAGGTTCGGGCCTTTCCCGGCGCCGGCACCAACATCTTCCCGAGCCCGGTCGTGGCGCGGAACATTCTGTTTCTCGACAACACCACAAAGAACTTCACCTCCGAGCTCCCCGTCCTGATCATGAGCACCTCGGGGCGCGCGGTCCCTTCGGATGTCCCCCCGGGTGGGCAGCGCGTCGAGGGAACCCTCGCCCTCATCGACACCTTCCAGGGGCGCACCTCGCTCCAGAATCCGCCTGACTTCATCGGCAACGGCGGGTTTGAGATCTTCGGACAAACCTCCTCCGGGTTCCCGAAGCTCCCCTACCGCATTGAGGTCCACGACGAGCTCGCTAACGACCTCCACATCCCGATTTTCGGGCTCCCGGCCGAAAGCGACTGGAAGCTCCGGAATCCTTTCGATGACAAGACCCTGCTGAACGATTTCCTCGGATACGAGATCTTCGAAAAGATGGGCCACTACTCCTGCCGGCGGCGGTTCGTGGAGGTGTTTCTGGACACCGGCGGCGGGCGGCTGAAGTACCCCGCCGATTATGTCGGCGTTGAAGTCCTGTTTGAGAGCATCAAGCAGGGAGTCAACCGGGTGAACATCGCGAAGATCCCGCCCACGGCCACCAACGAGCCCGCGATCACCGGCGGGTGGGTATTCGCCAAGGACAAGGACAGCCCGGGCGACCTGAACTTCAACACTGCGGGCGCCGGCGCGTTCGGCGGCCAGACCCTCAAGCTGCACGAGCCGAAGCCGAACGAGCTTCGCCCGGCCCCCCTGGCGGCCAAACTGACACCCGCGGGGAGCAACCAGATTAATTACCTGGTGAAATACCTCAACCAGATGGAGAAGGCGATGTACGCCAACAACTGGCTCGCCCTCACCGGAACCAATCACTACAGCAACTTCCTCGATGTCGATTCGTTCGTCGACTTCCACTGGCTGGTCGAATTCAGCAAGCAGATCGACGGCGTGCGGCTCAGCTCGTACTTCACCAAGGACCGGGGTGGCAAAGTTCACACCGGCCCGGTCTGGGATTGGAACCTCTCATTTGGCAACGCCAACTACCTGCGGGGGGGAATGACCAACGGGTGGTATTACTCCGAGGAGGACCAGGGGATGGGGGCTGATGCCCACATCTGGCTGCGACGCCTGATCAACGGCTCCGCGTCGATGGGGGCAGCAACCCTCCCGGACAACTCCGGCAACGTTCCGGGCCCCGGGGGCGATCCCGACTTCAACCAGAAGATCTCCGACCGCTGGAGCGTCCTCCGGACGAACATCCTCAATTCGACCAACATCGTCGCGCGAATCGACCAACTCTCGCAGCTCCTCAACGAGGCGAACCAGCGCGATCTTTGGGGCAAATACCGAAGCCAGATCGTCGGCGTCTACCAGTGGCCCAATCCGGACGGCACGGGCCTGGACGGCCGGGACATCGACTACGTTCATCCGACCAATTACCTCGGCGGGGTGAATGACAGCATCATTGGCCAGATGAAAAAGTTCGTCTCCGGACGCTACCTCTGGATCGACAGCCAGTTCACCCGGCAGCCCGTGCTCAGCGCGGCGGGGGGAATGGTCACCCCCGGCACGTCGTTCACGGTCACGCCTCCCCCGGGCACCACGCTCTACTACACCCTGGATGGCACGGATCCCCGAGCGCCCGGCGGTGCGGTGGCGAGCGGCGCCCTGAGCAACTCGGGGCCGGCGACGATCACCGTCGACGCCAGCCTGCGGATCTTTGCACGGGCCTACACCACCAACTCCTGGTACCGGACCTGGAGCGGGCCGACCATCGAGTCGTATCTGCTTTCCACACCCTCGGTGTTCGTCAGCGAGCTGATGTATCACCCGACCGCCCCGGGAGGCGCGAGCACCAACACGGCAAGCGACTTCGAGTATATCGAGGTAAAGAACGCCGGCACGACCCCGGTGGACCTCAACCGCTACAGCATCACGGGAGGGGTGAGCTTCGTCTTCCCCAGCCTCACCCTGGCGCCGGGTGCGCGCGCCGTCGTGGTTGCCAACCTCGACGCGTTCCGGCAGCGGTATCCCGACCCGACGATCACGGTCGCGGGCCAGTACACCGGTTCCATGAATAACAACGGCGACTCCTTCAGCCTCTTTGGATCGCTTCAGGAGCGGCTGCAGGACTGCACCTTCAACCAGACCTGGCATCCCACCACGGACGGCCTCGGGTTCGCGCTCGTCGCGGCGAACGAGTCGATCGGGGGGGCAAGCACAACGTCCAGGGGCGGATGGAAGGTGGGTTCCACCCCGGGCGGCACGCCTGGGAAGCCCGAGGGGGCGGCGTTGAACTTCCCGCAGGTGGTGGTCAACGAGGTGCTGAGCCACAGCGTGCTGCCGGCGGTTGACGCGATCGAACTCCGAAACCTGGGCAGCACCCCCGCCGACATCAGCGGATGGTACCTGACCGACAGCGCCAAGACCCCGCAGAAGTACCGCTTCCCCGCCAACATCGTGATCCCCGCCGGGGGCTACATCGCACTGACCGAGGCCCTCTTCAACACCGGCACCACGGCCTTCTCCTTCAGCTCCCTTGGGGAGCAGGCATACCTCTTCTCGGCGGATGCCTCGGGCAACCTCACGGGCTACGCCCATGGGTTCAAGTTCGGTGCCCAGGTGGCGGCGGCCACCTTCGGGCGGCACGTCACCTCGGATGGTGTTGAGCACTTCGTGACGCAGAAGAACGCGACCTTCGGGGCGGTGAACTCCGGACCGAAGGTCGGTCCGGTGGTGATCAGCGAAATCATGTATCACCCCGCCGACATCACCAAGTATGAGGGGATGTACGACGACGCCATGGATGAGTACATCGAGCTTCGGAACATCACCCCCATCGCGGTTCCGCTCTATGACACGGCGTTCCCCACCAACCAGTGGTCGCTGGGCAACGCGGTCAGCTACTCCTTCCCGCCGAACACCGTGATCCCGGGATCGGCCGCCCTGCTGGTCGTCGGATTTGACCCGGCCAACGCGGTGAAGCTTGGCGCGTTCAAGTCCCGTTTCGGAATCCCGGATGCGGTCCCGATCCTGGGCCCGTGGACGGGCGTGCTCCCGAACCATCAGGGAACCATCGAACTCCTGATGCCCGATGCCCCGGTGCCTCCTCCCTCCTCCAATGTCGGGTTGGTGGCGAATGTGCTGGTGGAATCGGTCTCCTATTCCGATTCCGCGCCGTGGCCGGCCGGAGCCGACGGGCTTGGCGCCTCGCTCCATCGCATCGCCCTCGATGCCTTCGGGGATGATCCCGCCAACTGGGCCGCCGCCTCCCCGGGGCCCGGGGCGACGTATCACCCCGGGAGCGCGCCGGTCCTGGTGCAGCAGCCGGCCGATGTCACCGTGGTCCTGACCAACACCGCCTCGGCGAGCTTCTCTGTTGCCGCCACCGGATCCGGCCCGTTCACCTACCAGTGGCAGTTCAACGGGGGAGTCCTCCCGGACGCGACGAACTCGACCCTGCTCCTCACGAGCCTCAACTCGACCAAGGCAGGCCACTACTCCGTGCTCGTGGCCAACCCCTCGGGGTCGACCCTGAGCTCGATTGCCACCCTGACGACCCTCGCGCCGGTGGCCATCGTCGGGCACCCGCAGTTCGCCGGGGGGCGTCCTGGCACCAACGCGGTCTTCACCGTGACGGCAACGAGTTCCTTCCCGATTGATTACCAGTGGTTCTTCAACGGCTCGCCGATCCCGGGAGCCACCACGGCCACGCTCCAGATCCCCAACGCGCAGCTCTCGGACGACGGGCTGTATCAGGTGCAGGTCAGCGATCCGATCAGCAAGCTCCTGAGCGACAGCGCCCGACTGGCGATCCTGATCAACCCGACATTCCTGGTGCACCCTCAAAGCCAGTCCGTCATCAAGGGTGGATCGGCCGTTCTAAGCGTGGTGATGTCGAACACGGCCACCTTCCCGCTGGGCTACCGCTGGAAGAAGGCCGCCTCGGTCATCTTCTATCAGCCGACGAACTCGCTGGTCGCCCACTACGTGGTGACCAACCTGCAGGCGACCACGGTGTACAGCGTCCTGGTCACCAACCTGGCCAACCGGCTCGGCACGAACAGCGCGTCGGCAACCCTCACCGTGGTGGACGACACCGATGGCGACGGGATTCCGGACGAGTACGAGGCGCTTTACCCCGCGTTCCTCAGCGCGACCAACCCGAAGGATGCCGCCCTGGACTACGACGGTGACGGGATGAGTAACCTGGCGGAGTACATCGCCGGGACCGACCCGTCCGATCCCAAGAGCTACCTGAAGATCGAGTCATTGAAGGTCGACGGTGGCGGGACCCAGCTTGAGCTCTACGCAAGATCGAACCGCTCCTACTCGGTGGAGTTCCGTGAATCCGTGGGATTGGGAACCTGGCAGACCCTGACGAACATCCCCGCCGAGCCGCAGGGGGGCATCAAGCGGGTGATCGACCCGTATCCGGTGAGCGGAGGCCGGCTCTATCGCCTCGCCACCCCGCTTCGCGCCGATCGTGCGATTCGGACGCCCGTCGTGCTGGAATCGCCCGGGGCGGTCACGGCCTTCAAGGGAAGCACCGTCACCCTTGAGACTGTCGCCTACGGCGTTGGATCCCTGAAGTATCAGTGGAAGATGAACAGCGTCGACATCCCTGGCGCCACGGCCGCCACCCTGAGCCTGCCGTCGGTGCAGACCGCGGATCAGGGGGCCTACTCGGTGCTCGTGACCGACGCCACCGGCAGCACCCTGGCGGGCCCCGCCCCGGTGGTGGTGCTGGAGCCGCCGCAGATTGTCTCCGCCCCTGTCTCCACCGCTGTCCATGCGGGGGCGGCCGCCCGGTTCCTGGTCGGAGCGACGGGCAACGCGCCTCTGACCTACCGCTGGTTCCATGAGGGCGACCTCATCCCTGGGGCCAACGGCGCGACGTTGGAGATCCCGACGGTCACAGCGGCGAATGCCGGAACCTACCAGGTGCTGATCAGCCACACCACGGCCAACGGCCCGGTGAGCGTGAAGAGCGAGCCGGTCGAACTCACCCTGCTCCCGTAGCTCGGGAGCCCACGCCCGGGAGGGGGGAAGGCCACGGATCGGCCCCTCCCCTCCGGGCGGCGGACCCCAGGTTGTCCTCCCCCCACCGGCCGCGCCTCAGCGCGGCTGTTTACTTTTCCACAGGGGGCCTGCTGAACTCAAAGGCCCGCTCCTCCCGATCGAGACACCCGATGGCCCGCACCAGGGCCCTGGGGTTCTCAATGCTCAGCGGGTCGGAGGCGGAGTAGTTCCGCATCCGACACCCGGTCAGCACGACCGTGGGACGCTTTTCCCCACGGACGAGCAGGAAATCGTGCGATCGGCCCACGGTGGTGAGGGCCGGGTTGCCCCCGGAGAAGGCCTCCACGTTGGAGATCGCCGTATGGCCCTCCCCCTCGATGACCAGCGGATGAATCTCGTCCACACTCGTCCCTGCGTTCGCGATGATTGATCCTTGGGCGATCTGCCAGTTCCGGTTGAACTTCCCATCCCCGAGCTTCCAGATCCCCACCCGAACGCAGTCGAGGTTGAAGCTCGTCAGCTGCCCATACGTGGCCGGGCCCAGATAGACGCCGCCATGGGTCCCAAAGGTGAACAAGTCCATGAGAACGGCGTTGTCGGTGTGGTTGATGGCGTAGGCGAAGGTTCCCGCGCTGACGACCTTGTCGACAACCCCCTTTGAAAACCCGCCCCGGAAGTATCGCTGGTTGGACGGGTTGACGTGGCAGTGGAGAAGCCGGGGGATGTCGTAGCAGTAGTCGACCCGGATAAACTCTCCCCCGAGCGGATAGCCGTAGCAGTGCTCGAAGAGGATCTGCTCGCAGGGGTGGGCCGGGGCGGCGTTGAAATCCATGGCGATGAATTCCCCGTAGAATGTCAGGCAGGAGAGCGTCACCCCCTGGGCGGATCGCTGCTTTGAAACCTGGATGGTCGGAGGATACGGGAGGATCCTGGCCGGGTCGTCGAGGGTTTGGCTGGGATACCAGAACTGGAGCCCCCGGACCTGGGTCGCCCCCTCCACTGTGAGGAAGGGGGCCTTGGAGTCGTCGATCCGGAAGACGCTGCCGACGGGCTGCGGTTTTGTGGGATGTCGTGTCCCCCGCCCCACGGGGCCATGGACCCCGACCAGCGAGACGTTCTGTCGGAGGAGGAGCCCGGCCGCCATTGGATACGGCTCATCGGTGGGGTCGACGAAGATCTCCCCTCCTCGGGGTGAGGCCCAGTCGATGGCACGTTGCAGCGCCTCCCGGTTGGCCTCCGGGCTGTTGGTGACCGTCACCCCGAACTCGAGCAGGCTTCGAACTCCCGGGCTTTGCGGAGGCGAGGCGTCCGCCCCAGGGGCGAGGCCCGCGAGGGCGGCGAGCAGCAGGCCCCAGGCTCGGTGGGCCCGGGGAAGCAACCTGGAGGGATGGGGCCGAGGGGGGGTGACACCGAGGATCGTGGGATGTGGGAAATGCAGGTTCACGAAACCATGGACGACCGGGAGCCTTCGGATCATCACAAAAAGCCGGGGTGGGGGCGGACGGAAGGTGCCTGACAAAAAACGCCCCGGGCCTTGGCAGCCCGGGGCGCGTGGAGAGGGCTCGCGCAACCGCAGGAGCGGTCCACGGAGAGCCCAAGAGGGAGGAGGGCTCAGTCGGACTCGACCTCAGACTCCTCCGCGTCCGCGGGAAGGAGCAGCAAGAGCTGGCCATCCTCCACGGTGTTCGCACCGGGGGCGGCGGTTGGGGGGTGGGCTTGGACATCGAAGATCCAGCTGTTCTCCCCGAAGAGGCGCTCCGTGTTGATGATCCCGGAGGTTTCCCAGATGCCCGAACCGACGGTGCGGCCGTCGCGCCCCGCCGTGGCGAGAGTGACGATCGGCGTTGCGGCGTAGTTGTTCTCCAGGTCATAGCGCCAGATGAGTCCGGTGCGTCCCCGGGCCGCCATCGCGTTGCGGCTGAACCCGGTCCCATCCTCGCACACCATGACGTACCGCTCGCTCGTGTCGATGTTGTCCGGGGTGAGGGCGATGTCCCCCCCGGCGGCATAGATCTTGTCGGCATTGTAGAGGAGGGAAAGGAGGCAGGGTCCGGTGACATCCTCCTCGTTGAACTGGAGGCGGTAGGTCCGTCCAAAGTGATTCCCCACGACTGCGGGGGCATTCGCCCCGTCGCCCGTCGAGTTGAAGAAGAACTCGTTTTCATCCCGCCGGCTCCAGGCTCCATCCTCGGACTTGGTCATGCCGAAGGCACCGACGGACTGACTGAGGGTTTCGAGCTCCGAGTCGCTCAAACCGGAAACGTCCGGCAGCTCGACCCATTTCCCCTCGATGGTCCCTGACTGGAAGTCGGCCTCGTTGGCAACGCCCGGGGTGGTGGAGGCAAAGACATAGAGCTTCCCCCCGGTGAGCCCGTTGCGGGCCAGGGGGTCAGCACCGGGACGGTGATCCTTGCGGCCGACATAGAGATAGAGCTGCGAGTTGAACAGAACCCCGTTGTCCTCCATGAGGACGAGGACGGTTTGGTTGTGGGTGTGCCGCTTCACGGGAAGGTTTTCATGCTCGAAACGGCCAAGATGCGGCAGGGTGTGAAGCTTCCCATCCACGACGGCCACTGCCAGACCGCCCCGACCGTCAAAGGTGCTGGGCGAACGGTTCTCCTCACCCAGGAGATAAATCGGACGGTCAAACCCCTCCTCGCTTCCGGCGAGGGTGGCTGAACAGAAGCGCCAGAACCCCGGCGTCGTGTTATCGACCCGGGCGGGCGGGAGTTCAATTCCCCGGGCGGTGTCGACCACGGCGTTGTAGGCAACCGATCCCGAGAGCACCTCACCCCGGTGGTTGAGAGTCAGTCGTGAGACGAGTGAGCCACGGTAGAACGGTTCCCCGACCACGGGCTCGCTGATGGCGGTCCCCGCGAGCTCGTGGTTCATGAAGAGAGCGATTCCCCCCTCAAGGCGTGCGGCTCCCAGACCGTCCGGCACACCGATCATCTTGAACTGCTTGGCCGCATCGGTGCTGTGCGGGACCTGGTCCCCGGCGCTCAGGATCGGCTTCAGGACGTACTCGGGGCTGAGGGAGAGGGCGTAGGGCTGCACGGCGGTGGTGAAGCCCGGGGGCTGGGCTGCCCCGGCGGCCAGGGTGGCGGCCAGCAGGAGCGCGGCGGCCTGGAGGGGCCTGGCCTGGGGAGTTGGATTTGCGTTCATAGGGATGGGAGGGGATGGAGTTGGATGGTTGGTTTTGAGTTCGTTGATGAGCCCGGGTTTCTCAGGCAGCGACGGACCCGGCAATTCGCCGGCGTCCCGCGTTCGCCACAACCCATGCACAAGAGCGAACCTCGGAGCGAAACCCCGGTTCTTTCAAAAAATCTTCCCGTCGCGTGGAATCCGACCCTGGCCTGTGAACACCCACGGAAGGAGGGGTTGACCCCCGGAATGGGGATGGGGATTATGCATCTCCCTTTCCACCAGGGGCTCAAGCGTGCGCATGGCCTTCAGGGGAAACGGCGGCCCCCTCTGGAGAGGCGGCAGCAAAATGACCCAGCGTCGAACATCTCAACCTGGACAACGTCCCGGCCCGCAGCCGGAAGCATGGCGGGGAGTGCTCACCGCAGGGCCCGGGATCCTTTGGGTCACGCTCTTCCTGCTGCTCCCGATAGCCGGCGTGCTGGGAATGAGCTTCGCATCGCACGGGACCTACGGAGAGATCGAGTGGCGGTGGACCCTGGAAAACTACCGTCGCTTCCTCGGCTTCGGCCTGTTTGGGTTCGACCCGGTCTATGTGCGAATCCTGGTCCGGAGCCTCGCCATGGCAACCGGGACCACGCTGCTCTGCGCCGCAGCCGCCTTGCCGCTGACGTTCTTCATCGCCCGGCTTCGGGGGCTGAACCGCCACCTCGGCCTGATGCTGGTGATCATACCGTTCTGGACGAACATGCTCATCCGGACCTACGCGTGGCAGATCCTGTTCGCCGGCACAGGATGGCTGGCCCGGGCGGCGGCGGCCCTGGGGTTCATTCCCCCGGGCGAAGGGCTCTTCCCGGGCGGGGGGGCGGTGTTCGTGGTGCTGGCCTGCGATTTCCTTCCCTTCCTCGCCCTGCCGCTCTACGCCTCGGTGGAGAAGGTCGACTGGAGCCTTGCCGAAGCGGCGAGCGACCTGGGGGCCGGGCCCGCGTCGGTGTTCCGCCATGCCCTGCTCCCTCAGATCCGGCCCGGCCTCATGGCGGGATCCATCCTGGTGTTCATCGGGGCGATGGGGCAGTTTGTGATTCCGGATCTCATGGGCGGGGCCAAGACGGTTCTGCTCGGGAACGCGATCCAGCAGCAATTCGGTTTCAGCCGTGACTGGCCTTTCGGATCGGCCATCGCCTCCCTCTCGATGCTGATCGTGCTCGCCGGACTCTGGCTCTTCGGGCGCACTGCGGGCGAGGAAGGGAGGCGTACCCTCCTGTGACCCGCCCCCCCTCGATCCTGTTCCGGGCCCTGGCCTGCCTGCTCTACGGCTTCCTGTACCTGCCGATCGGCGTCGTGGTCCTCCACTCCTTCAACGCCGCGAGGCGGGGAGGCCCCTGGGCCGGGTTCACGCTGGAGTACTACCGCACCCTGCTCGAAAGCCCCGAGAAGCTTTCCGCCGTTCAGAACACCCTGACCCTCGCCATCGCGAGCACGGCGCTCTCCACCCTCCTCGGGACGATGCTCGGGTACGGTCTCAGCCGGCACTCCCTTCCCGGGAAACGCCTGTTTGCGTGGCTCCTCTACCTGCCGGTCATGATCCCCGACATCGTGGCGGCGGTCGCGATGCTGATCTGCTTCTCGGCGGTGCGGGACCGCCTGGGGCTTCTGGAGCTCGGCCTCCCGACGATGATCATCGCCCATGTGACCTTCCAGATCCCGTTTGTGGCGATCGTGATCCGGTCGCGTCTCGCGGGCCTGGATCCCGCGATGGAGGAGGCAGCCCACGACCTGGGGGCGGACGGGTGGCAGGCATTTCGCCACGTGACGCTGCCGCTCATGGCCCCTGGGATCCTCGCCGCGGCGGCCCTCTCCTTCACCCTGAGCATTGATGATTTTGTGGTCAGTTTCTTCACCGCGGGCCCCGGGTCGACCACGCTGCCGATCCTGATCTACTCCTCGGTGAAACGGGGGATCACCCCCGAGATCAACGCCCTCTCGACCCTGATCGTCCTCGCCTCGGTGGCCGGCACCCTCCTGGCCGTCCGGTTTCAGCGGCGTGAGCCGGCATGATGGCCCCGGGGGGCTTCCGCGCCGACGCTCGTTGCCCGGGGGGGTGGGGGGGAAGGGGCAAGAATGCGGGGATGCTTACGATCCCCGCTACGGAAGGGGGCTCAGTCGCTGGCGGCTTATTTCGACGCACGCCCGCGAACTGTCCGCCAGAGGGTCCAGAGGAAGCCCAGAC
>DMJJ01000318.1 GCA_003452185.1 Verrucomicrobiales bacterium
CCCATTCTTCGACGGGCTGTTAGAGGTGGTCGAGGCATTGATCTCGATTCCCGAACGCTGGCCGCCTGAGTTGGCACCGAGAAACGCATCAGCCCGAAAAGCGATCTCCTGCAGGTCCGCTCCGCCAGGAGGGAGAGCTGTAAAGAGCGATGCATCGTACACCTGCTGGTAGCGCCTCCAAAAGAGCGCACTGTCAGTGTACTCGAAATAGGCGTTACCATCCTCGGTGAAAGCATCGCTGGGCGTTACCACACTGACAAAGGTCGCCGCGGTCATGGGTCGCGCAAGAACCACCGAAACCAACGCAAGGAGCATGAGCCGTAGTGTGGAGGAGAGCCGGGGACTCATAAGAAGCAAAGCGTCAGGACGTCGTACCAGACCGGTGGGGTAGAACAGGGTAGCGTATACCCCCACCGAGAGGTAATGGGTAGCTGACCACACCGCTTCGACCAGCGTGGGGTCGGCCCCAGGAGCAGGCCGTGCCAAAGAGGTCAGAGGAGAAGGATCGGGTGAACGCCGGAAACGGAGGGCTACGGCAAGAAGGCCGAGCGAGGCGAGGGCCCACAGCGTGGCGGGCTCGGGGACCTCGAAGATGAACTCCGTCACAAGACCATCGGAGCTGAGCCAACCTGAGTTTCCGCCCTGGTCTAAGTCCTGCACACTCGACATGCCTTGGGCGCGGACCGCATCCAAGGGGAACCCCACCCTGAAGTTCTGGATGTCCATGAACAAGTTCCCCTTGGCTGGGTCGTATACATACCCAGGTCCGCGGGTGGAATACCCAGGCCCCCAACCGGACGGGGGAGAAATGTGCCCCCCGTTCCAGCCGCTGTGGATCAGAGTAACATCGCCGAAGTCGAGAAACACAGCGCGCCGCTCCCCGCTGTTTTCGGCGTAGACAGGGCTGAGGCTGCCAACCGGCGTCTGGGTTACCGCAAGCTCGATCTGGGTCCCCGTAGCCACCAAGGTGCAGTTGCAGCCACTCAGGTCGGAACGGAATTCAATCGACTTAATGATCCCTCCCCCCGGCGGCAGGGCGGCGAAGAGCGAGGCATCATAGACCTGTTGAAAGTGACCGAACGGCACTATCCACCGGATAGGGTCATCTCGATTCACAGCACTCTCGGGAGTCACGATGTGGAGGTACGTTACAGCTCCCATCGTGAGCTGGGACGGGGCTAGCAGGAACCCCAGCCAAAGGATCCGCCGCATGGCT
The DNA here is from genome assembly GCA_003452185.1 of Verrucomicrobiales bacterium. Classification (GTDB taxonomy): domain Bacteria; phylum Verrucomicrobiota; class Verrucomicrobiia; order Limisphaerales; family UBA11320; genus UBA11320. Next base: position 1,217 of record DMJJ01000318.1, read on the forward strand.
GGAGGTAATCGGTATTGTTTCATGGCCAATGCTTTGGTCGCGTCTGCATTGATTCCCGACCCCCTGAGCCCACCCCGGCCCTCCTTGCTCCCAAAAACAGGATCCCGCACACCACCCATTCGCCCCTCCGGGCGACGCCATCGCGAGCCCCTGCCCCGTTCCACCCAACTACCGCGACAGCGGTGTCGAGCTGCGGGCCTTGGCGAGGGCCGCATGCCCATGGCGGAGCATCCGCTCGGTGGTTTCCCACCCCACGCACGCGTCTGTCACGGAGACGCCGTAGCGAAGCTGGCCCAGGTCGGACGGAATCGGCTGGTTTCCATCCCCGAGGTGGCTCTCGACCATCATCCCGATGAGGGCGGTGTTTCCCTCCGCGCGTTGCGCGATGACGTTCTGCCAGACCTCCTCCTGTCGGGTGTGGAGCTTCCCGGAATTCGCATGGCTGCAATCGACCATGAGCCCCTGGCGAAGCCCCGCCTTCTTCAACTGCTCGACGGCGGAGGCGATGCTCGCGGCATCATAGTTGGTGGCCAGGCGCCCCCCACGCAGCACCACATGCCCATCGGGGTTCCCTGCGGTCCGGATGATGCTGGTCGCCCCGTCCCGGTCGATGCCGAGGAAGCTGTGGGGATGCATCGCCGCCTTCATCGCATCCATCGCGATCTGCAGCCCGCCGTCGGTCCCGTTCTTGAACCCGACCGGCATCGAGAGCCCGCTCGCCATCTCCCGATGGGTCTGGCTCTCGGTGGTCCGGGCTCCGATGGCCGCCCAGGAGACCAGGTCAGCGGTGTACTGGGGGGTGATGGGATCCAGGAACTCGGTCGCGGCCGGGAGCCCCATCTCGTTGATCTGAAGCAAAAGCTGAAGCGCCCGTCGAAGCCCGGTCTCAACGTCGTACGACCCATCGAGGTGGGGGTCGTTGATAAGCCCCTTCCATCCGATGGTCGTCCGGGGCTTTTCAAAGTAAACCCGCATGACGAGGCAGAACTGGTCGGCCAACTCCTGCCGAAGCGCATTCAGGCGGGTGGCGTACTCCATCGCCGCCACCGGGTCGTGGATCGAGCACGGCCCGATCACCACCAGCATCCGGGGATCCTTTTGGTCGAGGATTTCCATCACCTCGTGACGCCCACGGACCACGGTCCGGTTGGCTGACTCGGTGGTCGGGATCGCCAGCTTCATGGCGGCCGGAGTGGTCAGCCGCACCGCCTGGCGCACCCGCAAATTGTTCGTCTGCTCCATAAAAAATCGAGATCCTGCCGCGCCCGTCGGGGAACGCAGGAGGAGGAGTACTAAACCATCCCCCGGGGGAAAATGAAACCTGTTTCTGGGCGATTTTCGTGACTTGCACCCCGGTGCCCCGCAGGTGCTTACTGATCCCGCCAACGTATGCGCCTCGACGCCCACCAACACTTCTGGAACCTGGCCCAGTTTCCCCATCCCTGGATCACCCCGGAGCTCCCCGCCCTGCGCCGCGACTTCGGCCCGGCGGACCTCAAGCCTCACCTCGAACGCCATTCGCTCGACGGAAGCATCCTGGTCCAGACCTTCTCCAGCCTCGAGGAGAGCCGCTTCTTCCTGTCGCTGGCCACCCAGCACCCCTGGATCCGCGGGGTGGTGGCCTGGGTCGACCTGACCGACCCGGATGTGGGGGAGACCGTGGAGGCACTGCAGGAACATCCGAAGTTTGTCGGCATCCGCCACGTGGTGCACGATGAGCCAGATCCCCTCTGGCTGAACCGGCACGAGGTCATGGCCGGGCTCGCCACCCTGGAGCTTCATCGGGTGCCGTATGACCTCCTGCTCCGACCGCAGCATCTTCCGGCAGCCATCGAGGTGGCACGCCACTACCCGGGCCTTCCCCTCGTGGTCGATCACATCGCGAAGCCACGGATCGCCCAGGAGGGGTGGGGGGAGTGGGCGGAAGGGATCCGGTCGCTGGCCCGGTTTCCGAACGTCTGGTGCAAGCTCTCCGGGATGATCACCGAGGCGGCCCGCGGGGGGTGGAAGCCGGAGGACCTCAAGCCGTACGTCCGCCATGTGCTGGAGGTGTTCGGGCCGGAGCGCCTCATGTACGGAAGCGACTGGCCGGTCTGCCTGCTGGCGGGAAGCTACGATCAGGTGGTGGAGGCGCTGGAGGCCAACCTGAAGGATCTCTCCACGCAGGATCGGGAGAGGATCTGGGGGGAAAGCGCCGCCGCCTTTTACGGCATCCGCCCGCACTGAGCGACGAAGGCGGGAATGACAACCGCTGAGTCGGAGTTCAGGAAAAGAAGGGAGTGTTTCCTGGTGCGAAGCACCCCAAGCCCGGATTTCACGCCCGATCGCTTTGAAAACAGGGAGGGCAGGGAGACCCGAGGCAACCCTCTGGACAGACGAGGGGGTATGACAGACGAGGGGGTATAAATCCGGGCTACGCCGCGGCCTGCCGGTTGAGGCTGGCGAGCCGGCGCTGGATGACCTGGTGCATGTCGCCGAGTCCTGCGACCTGGTCGACGACTCCAAGCTCCTGGGCGGCCGCGGGCATTCCGAACACCACGCTGCTCTTCTCGTCCTGGGCGATGTTGATTCCGCCCGCCTCGCGGATGCATTTCATCCCGAGGGCGCCATCCCGTCCCATGCCCGTCAGGAGCACCGCGAGCGCGTGTCGGCCCGCGGCCGCGGCCGCGGTGCGGAAGAGGACATCCACCGCGGGGCGTTGATGGTGTTCCTCGGGGGCCCGGGTCAGGCGGACCAGGTAGCGATCCCCCTTCCAATGGAGTTCCATGTGATACCCGCCGGGAGCCACCAGGGCGAGGCCGGGCCGGACGTGATCGCCATCCACCGCCTCCCGGACCTCGAGCTCGCACTGGGTGTTGAGCCGGTTGGCGAACGACTTCGAGAAGGCCGCGGGAATGTGCTGCACGATGCAGATGCCGGGCATTTCCCTCGGAAGCTGGGTCAGCACCTGTTTGATCGCCTCGGTGCCGCCGGTGGAGGCCCCGATCAGCAGCACCTGCCGGGGGTGGAACGGGACGCTGGCCGGAGGGGTCTTGGGGGCTGATGCCTCCTCAAACACCGAGACGTTCGGCTGGGGCCGCGGCGACGGCGGCGGCGGCGGGACGGTCGATCGATAGGCCGGGGCCGGGGCGGACCCGGAAAAGCTCCCGGAAAACGGGGGACGAACGGTCGCGGGGGCGGGGCCCCGTCGGAGACGGCTCAGGATCCTCACCGAGCCGACCACCTTGGCAGCCAGGGGAACTCCGCCCACGGCTCCCGCGCGGGAGCGGGGCAGGACATCGAGGGCCCCGGCGCTCAGGAGCTCGACCGCCAGATCGGACCCGGGATCGGCCCCTTCGGCGATGACGATGATCGGGATGGACGAGTGGCTGGCCAGCCGCTTGACCAGCAGCTGGGCATCGACCCGGGAGGGGCCCGGCTCGACCACCAGGACGTCCGCCTGGAGGGTCCCTTCCACGAAGGCGTCGGTCAGCGGATCGTCGACCTTGCCGACCAGTTCAAGATCGGGCGCGGCGAGGATCGCGTCCCCCAGCGACTTGCGCAGGGAGAGGGTCCCCGCGGCGAGGAAGACCTTGAGTTTTTCCGTGGCCATGTGCGAGTGCGGATGCGGATGCGGGTGCGCGTCGGGATGGACTGCCGGAGCGGCCTCAGGCCGCGCGCTGTGCCTCCGTTCGGCCAAAGGTGCTGAATCGCTTGTGAAACAAGGCTCTCGCCTTCCTGAGATCCTCGATCGAGAGCGCCTCGACGATGGTCTCCACGGCCCCGGCGGCCACGGTGTCCCCGAGCTCCGCGCTCAGACAGAACCAGGAGTACGCCTCCACAAGATCGAGCGGCACGCCACGCCCTTGGGCATAGGCGAGCCCAAGGTTGAACTGGCCGACGGGGTGTCCCTGCTCCGCCGCCCGCCGAAACCATTTCACTGCCTCGGTGTCGTTTTGCGGCACCCCCTGGCCGGTGGCGTACCGGACTCCCAGGCTGTCCTGGGCCCCGGCGTGCCCCTGCTCGGCGGCCTTCCGGAGAAACAGGGTTGCCTTGTCGGGATCCTGGGCGACCCCCTGGCCGTTCAGGTAGCAGACCGCCAGGCGGTATTGCGCCTCCGCGACCCCCTGGTCCGCGGCCCGTTGAAACCACCGGGCCGCGCCCCCGAGATCGGGCACGGCGGCCTCGGCGAGCTCCCGTCCCAGCGCGAACTGGGCCTTGGAATCCCCGCGTTCAGCCCTTGCTTTGAGTTCCGGATCTACCTGTCGTGTTGTCTCCTTCATGGTGCCCTCTCCAGATGGCCTTCATGCAGCGTGTTGGTGAACCTTCAACCGAACCTCCCATCAAAAATCACGGAATGTCCCCTCGAGCGACACCCCTTCGCCCGGGGTGGCCTTGGCGGCCGCGCCGGGGCGTGTCGGAGTGCTGCTGCCCCCTTCCGGCGGCGGCATTGGGATGCCTCCCGCCGGGGCCGGCTCCGAAGCCTTTGGCGCGGCGGGCGTCCGGTGGGCCGTGGCGGTCGCCTTACCCTTGGCAACGGGCCGCGGTGCGGCGGACCGCGGCGGGACGGGCTGCCCCGCGGAGCCCGACGGGGACGCCACGGCGGCGATGCTTCCCCCCTTCACGAGGGCGGTCACGATGGCCAGAGACTCGAGCTGCGAGGCGGACTGCGCCTTGAGCTGTTCGGCGGCGCTGGCGGTCTCCTCCGCGCTCGCGGCCGTCGACTGCACCACCTTGTCGATCCGGCTCACGGCGGTGTTCACCTGCTGGATCCCGCTGCTCTGTTCCAGGGCTCCGCTGGCGATTTCCTCCATGACATGGTTGACCTTCGAGGTCTGCTGGCTGATCGCCTCGAAGGAACGCTCCACCTGGCCGGCGCGCTCGGTCACCTCGAGCAGGCTCGCCACGACCCGCTCGCTGGCACGGACCCCGTTGGTGCTCTTTTGCACCGAGTCCTCGATCCGCTGCGCGGTGTCCTTGGCGGCTTGGGCGCTCCGCTGGGCAAGGTTTCGAACCTCGTCCGCCACCACGGCGAACCCAAGGCCTGCCTCCCCGGCCCGCGCCGCCTCGACGGCGGCGTTCAACGCCAGGATGTTGGTCTGAAAGGCAATCTCGTCGATCGTCTTGACGATCTTGGCCACCTCGCTGCCCGAAACCTCGATCTCCTTCACCGCGGTCTGCATATGCTCCACGGCCCCCCGGATCTGGCCCACCGTCTCCCCCATGGCGTGGAGCGCTGCGGCCCCCTCGGTGGCGGACTGGGTGGCCTGGGCCGACTGCTCCCGGGCGCTCGTCGCGTTCTCGGAGCTCCGCTTGGTCATGCTGGCGATCTCCTCGAGCGCGGCACCGGTCTCCTCCAGGGAGGCGGCCTGGTCACTCGCCCCCTCGGCGAGCGAATGGCTCGCGGTGGCGATCTCGGTGGACGCGGCCGCGACCCCCTCGGCAATGGAGTGAAGGGTTTCGAGCTGCTGGATGACGGGGCGACTCAGCGAGCGGCCGATCAGCCAGGCGGCACCGAAGAGGACCACGATGGTGATCGCCACCAGGATCAGGGTGTTGCGCCGCGCGGCGAACAAATGGTCCAGCGCCTCCCGCTCGGGCACCTGCAGAAGAAGATTCCATCCAAGCCCCGGGAAGCCGAGCGCCCCCTTGGAGTGGGCATACCCGGTCATCTGCGCCTCCTTGGTGCGGGGGTTCACGGAGTGGCCGTGGCCCGATTGTCCCGCGATGGCCAGAGCCGCGACCTCCGAGTCCGATTCCCCGGGCTTCGGCTTCAGGAGAGCCGTCATGTCGTGTTCGACCTTGGTCGCCCCTCCCGACTGGGCCGGTTCAAACGCGACAAGCACCCTCCCCTTCGAGTCGAGGAGCGTGAGCCGCGCGCCGTCGTAGCCCCGGTTCTTGGCGTCGGCGTAGCAATCCTGAACGATCTCCTCGACAAGGGAGAACGCCGCGCGGTTGTACCAGATCCCGAGCACCTTCCCGGACGAATCCTTGACGGGAGCGGCAAACCCGACCACGAGCCCTTCGGTGCCGTAGACTTTCTTCACATCCTCGTCCACATGCACATCCTCCACCACCGTCCCGTCCAGCAGGTCGCTCTTTAGGAACTTGCCCGCCTGGGCATCCTGAAACCAGGAGGCCTCCTTGTAGTTCTTTTGATACAAGTCGGCGGTGGCGATCGGCTTCCCATCCGGGGCGTGATCGTTGACCGCGATGACCTTGCCCTCGAGGTCGACGAACATGGACAGCAGGTAGAAGCCGTAAAGGTTGGCGTATTGGTTGGCGACCTCGGCGATCCGGTTGGTTGCCGACCCGACCTGGTACCAGGAGGACTTTTCCCGCACCGCGGTGTTCACCCCGAAGGCCTGGACATCGCCGTATCGTTCGAAGAGGTTTCGGTCAATCTTCTGGATCGCGGCCACCGCGGCCGTCCGCTGCGATTCGCCCAGTTCCTCCCCAAGCCCGTTCATCGACTTGGTGCTCATCGCGTACAGGATGAGAAGCGGGAGGGTGCCGATCACGACAAACCCGATGATCAGCTTGACCGTGAGGCTTAGGGAGCTTGCTGAATGCTGTTTCATAACCGTTCGATGGAGGGGTGGAGCGTGCGCGCCGGACCGGGGACTGGAAGGCCGAGACATTCGGCCCGTAATCCAACGGCCCGGGGAGGCAGGATCTCCCCAACCAAGATTCCAATCGACAGGCCGGGAGGGGGCTTTATGGAAAAGAGGGAAACCGGGCAGGAAGCGGGGGTTACGCCACGAAGGAACGGGGGCAGCCCGGGGGCTGGGGGGCCCTGGAATCGAAGGGTTGCGGGGGGCATTGCCTCAGGTCAGGCGGCCGTCCGGATCTCCTGGATCACGTCGGTGCTGATCACCCGGTCGATGTTGAGGAGGGTCTTGACGGTTCCGCGGACCTTCGCGACCCCGAGCATGTAGCTGGTGTCGACCGAGACTCCAAAATCAGGGGTTGGCTCGATGTCGGCCGCCGGGAGGTTGACCACCTCTTCCACGGCGTCGACGATCACCCCCATGAGCGGCTTGGTGTCGGTGCCCAGCTGGACCACCACGATGCAGGTCCTCTCCCCGTCCTGGATCGAGGTGAGCCCGAACTTCACCCGCAGGTCGGCCACCGGCACCACCTTGCCCCGAAGGTTGATCACCCCGCGGACGTACTCCGGCATGCAGCGCACCGGGGTGATGTCGGCCAGGCGGATGATTTCCCGGACCCGGAGGATCTGGATTCCGTAGGACTCCTTCCCAAGGCTGAACGTGAGGTATTTCCCGGCCACCCCCTGGGTGCTGGAGGTGGCGGTGTCCCGGCTGCTGGTGTGCGTGCTCATGGGTCGAGAGTCCTGTGTGCGATCCCGGCTTCGGCAGACCAGGCCTCCCCGGCCTCTCCCGCCCCAGCGACCGCACTTCCGGCTCTTCCATCGGCAGGTGGGCGAGGGCTTCTTTAGGCCGGGGTGCTCGAGGCCGGCATTCATCAGAGAAAAATTACTGGAAGCCCGGGTGCCTGCTGGTTACGGTGCGGACGTTCGCGGCACCTCGCCCAGAATGGACCACGCCACGCAGTGTGAACTCGAGGAATGCCGGGCCCACCGCAGGCTTCGCTCCCCATGGACGGGGTCGAAGGTGGACCGGCAACGGGACTCCCTCCCTGCCGCCCCCCTGAAGTCACCCCCCACCTACATGAATTCCCATTCAATTCCGCGCCTGGGATTCGCCCTGCCTCGGCCGGCCCGGTTGTTCCTCCCCCTGGTCATCCTCGTCGGGTCGCTGGGATGCGCCTCAAGGAATGAGGCCCCGTATCAAAGCTACCTCGGTCGCGCACGCGTCGGGTCTCCATCGGCGGCCCAGGCCGCCCCCCGGATCCCGGCCGCATTCGACCCGAGCTCCCACTTCAGCGTCCGGGAGATCCACCTCAGCCACCAGCAGCCGGTGGATGACACGACCCGGATTGAACTCCTCTCGGTCGCCAACGACCAGACCACCCGCATCCGCACGGGACGGGGAGAAATCCTCACCGGCCGGCCTGGCGACTACTTCGCCAGCCCGGGACTGGGTGCCTCCGGCCTCCAGCTGGTGACCGCCTCCTCGGAGGCGGGGGATGCCCTGTTCGAGCAACGGCTTCGCCGCTGAGCTGGCGGAGGAAGCGGGAGAGAGTGGCCTGTCAGGGTCCAGGGGCGGGAGCCCGGGGGCCCTCGGATGGCTTCCTGGCCAGCCGGAGCGACCCAAGGTCAAACCAGCCGGTTCCCTCCCCTCCCCTGAGCTCACAGATCAGCTCCACCTCGGTGGTATCCCCCAGGGTGAAGGCGTGGTGCACGTCGAGCCACTCGCGAGCCGTCACCTTGGGGTACCCCCCGCGCTCGCCCGAGAGGCGGATTGCCACCGACACCGGGCCGGTGCCCTCCAGAGCGGCCCCCGCGGCCTCCATCCGACAGCGGCCCCGGAGCTCATACTCCCCGGCCTCAAGGAGCACGGAGGTTCGCCAGGAGGCCCAGGTCCGCGCTGTCGCCCCGCCCCCGCGAATTCCCAGCACGGGGCGGTTCTCGTCGGTTTCCCTGACCCCGAGCGCCCTGCCCGAGGAGTCGGGATGAAACCCCCATCCGGTGACCGGGGCGATCCCTCCGGGGCCGAACGCAAGTGGGGGCCTCGGATGAATCAACTGCTCCGCGATGCTGGTGACGCGCCGGCGCACGCGATCCTGCAGTCGCGTGACCGCACCCTCAAACTGGGCGCGATCCTCAGGGTCCTCCTGAAACTCCGGTCTCAGGCGACGGGCCACTTCCTCGACCCGGGCCGAGAGCCGCCCCCCGATGAAAAAGTTCGTGTACAGCACCCCAAGCCGCTCCATGTAGCGGGCCCGCCCTCCGCGCGCCTCCATCACCCCTTTGCTGACGATGCTCTTGAACCCGGGGGTGATCGTGTACTCAGGCGTGGCCCGATAGACTCCGAAGAGCTGGTCCAGGCCATGGGGAATAAAGATCAGCCGCCCCCCCTCCCCCGGCTCAAACACCCGATAGTTGTTATGCCCGATGCAGTAGCCGTCCCAGTGGGCGAGGAGAACCTCCATGGCCGCCATCGTCACGAACCGATCGACATCGAGCAGAGGGGTCAATCGCTCAAGCCGATGGGCAAGGTCTTTGTCGGCCGAGGCCGTCGCAAGCCCCCGGATGGCCGACTGCTCCCGGCCGGCGTCGCCGATGCTCACCAGGAGCTCACGGTCGATGTCCCGCGCAAACCCCGCATCGTACAGGCGGCCCTTCGGCCCGGGAAACTCCCGCCCCAGAAATTTCCGGTCGCATCCCTCCACGAGCACATAGACCCCGAGACGCCGCCCGTTGAGGGTGACGACCGCATGCGAGGCTCGCGGCGTCGGGACCCCGGCGGCGTTGAACAGCTCGCGTCCCAGGATCTCGCAGATCCGGCTCGGATCCTGGACCGAGTTGTTGAGATGAATCTTCTCAAGGCCGTGAAACCGCTGGGGGGATCCCCCTTTCCCGAAATGAAGGGTCATGGCAGGCAGGTCATCCACGGGCCGGAAACTTCCAGCTGATCCCTTGAGGTGAACCGCGACGTTGGTATAGACCCGCCCCCCTTCACGAACGGTCACGAACACGTTGGTCCGCTCAGACTCATTCCCACCCCACTCCCAGTGGTAGGCGCGCAGGATCGCCATGTCCCGGGGGGCAACCTCGATGGAAAGCCGCGGGACGGGTCCCTCCGGCACGAGCCAGTCACCGGCACGGAGACCCACGGGTTCCAGAAGCCCCATCAGGGTGAGAATCGCCAGGAGTGAAACCGGGAGGCCTGCCCAGGCACGGGGACCGCGGGGACGAACCTGCTCTCTCTCCGGAGTGTTCATGGCATGATCCGTGGGCAAGCCGCTCTGTCGAAGGGCGGCGTCGCGGCAGACTGCGGGGAACGGCGGAGGATGTCCAGCCCGGGAACCCCCCTTCCGAAGCGTTCACACCGGCTGTTCGAGGGTCTCCACGCTGCTGGAGCCCGTCCGACTCCGCGTCACCGCGACTCTGTGTCACCCCGTTTCCAGAGCGAAGAACGCGAGTCGCCTCCCGCCCAAACCGGCTCAAAGAAACCTACGGCGTCTCGATCGCGATGTACACGCGGGACCCGCTCACCTTGGGCACCGTGTCGGAGAACCCCCAGCCCCCGCCGGAGCTCGTGAGCGGCGAGGTGATCAGGGTCCAGGAGGCAACGGGGGCCGCCGGGCTTTCCGAGGCGTACAGCTGGATACGGGCGGCGCGGGCCGCGTCGATCGGGGTTCCGTCGACATTTCCGACCTGGATTCGCGCGGTGCGGGTCGGTCCGTTCACCGAGAGCTTCACGGGCTGGAACGAAAGGGCCCGCTGGCGAAGCACCATCGTGTGGTCGCCACGCGCGGTCACGGCAAGGGCCTTCTGAAGTCCCGCCGGCACCTCCCGCTGCCCCGCGGTGTTTTTCCCCCAGACGCGAACCTCCCCGGAGGAGAGGATCGCCACGGTATGGTCTGCCCCGGCTGCGATCGCGATGACGGCCAACGGCAGCGCAGGAACCGTCGCCTGCCCGAAGGTGTTGTCGCCCCAGGCCACGACTTTTCCCGATCCCAGCAGAGCAACCCCATGCGCCCGGCCTGCAGCGACGGCCACCGCGTTGGAGACTCCGGCGGGGGGGTGGCTCTGGCCGGCGTCGTTCTTGCCCCAGGCGGCGAGGGTCCCGTTCGACATCACGAGGAGGTTGAAATCCTCCCCGGCGGCGATCGCCCCCACCTTGCCCGTGAGCCACGGGGGGAGGGTCGCTTCCCCTTCATGGTTGCTTCCCCAGACAGCCACGGTCCCGTCCTGCCGAAGGGCAATCGCGTGGGACGTGCCGGCCGAGAGGGAAACCACGCCCGTCAACCCGGCGGGAACCGACGTCTGGTTCTCATCCTGCCGGCCCCACGCGACCACCTTGCCCCCCGAGACCACCGCGAGGCTGAATCCATCCCCGGCGGCAACCCCGACCACGCCGGAGAGCCCGGGAGGCGGAACCGCCTCCCCGTGGGAGTTATCCCCCCAGGCCCAAACGACCCCGTTGCTCCGAAGGGCAAGCCCGTGAAACGCCCCGGCAGCGAGGGCCCGAAGCCCGCTCAGCCCGGCAGGAGGGGGAATGCCGACCAGCCTCACCCCGTTCCAGGCCTGGGTTTCACCCCAGCCGATGGCCACCGAGAAATCGACCGCGGGGACGAGGGTCAGCGCCGCCCCGGCACTCACGGCGGTGCCCCACAAATTGGTGGCCGTCGCGGTGTAGACGCCGGCGTCCCCCGGCTTGATCGGGCCGAGGACCAGGTCGGGAAGCAGGGCCCCGGCCACGGGCTTCGAATCCAGGGACCAGCGATACCCCGTCGCATCGGTGGCACGAACGGAAAGGAGCTGGTTCATTCCGACGAACGACTGCACGGGCAGCGGCTGCTGCGTGATCACGGGCACGGGATGCACCACCAACCGGGCCACCGAACTGGTGACCGCGCCGTAGATATTCGTCACCACGACATCGAGGTTCCCGGCATCGGTGAACTGCGCTGCCGGGATCGCGTAGGTCGCAAAGTTGGCCCCGGGAATGAACACCCCCTCCTTGCGCCAATGATAGATGACGTTCCCGCCCGTCGCCACCGAGGTGAAGGTGGCCGGAGCTCCGACCGCAACCTCCAGGTCCTGAGGCTGGGTGGTGATGATGGGAGGAACCCGCACGACCAGGGTCGCCGCGGAACTGGTGACGCTCCCCTTGGAGTTGGCCACGGAAACCGTGTAGTTGCCGGCATCCGTCGACTTCGTGGAGGCCACGGTCAGGGTCGGGGAGGTGGCCCCGGCGATGTCGGCGCCGTTAAACTTCCACTGGTACTGGAGCGGGTCGCTGCCGGTCGCGGACACAGAAAACGAGGCCGGGGCCCCGATCAGGACCGAGAGCCCGACGGGCTGGGTGGTGATCGCGGGGGGATCGATCCGGATGGCCAGGCAGTGAAAGCCGCCGCACGCGATGGCGAAAAGGTTGGTGGCATCGGCCGGAACCGAGGTCTGGGAGAAGGTTGGATCCCCCCAGACCTTGACCGTCCCGTCGGAGAGGAGCGCCATGCTGCAGTTGCCCCCCGCGGCAATGGCGCGAGCCGAGACGACGGCCGAGGGAACGGTGCTCTGGCCGAAGGTGTTGTCCCCCCAGGCAAAGACCTTGCCGTCGGACCGGAGCGCCAGGCTGTGGCTGGCCCCCGCGGCAATCGCCACCACCCCGTTCAGGGTGCCAGGGGGGGTGGCCTGCCCAAGGGAGTTGTCCCCCCAGGCAACGACGGTGGCGTTCTGCTTCAACGCCAGGCTGTGCCCATCCCCGGCAGCGATGGCCGTCACACCAATCAGGTTGAGCGTGCTGGGTGCCTGTTGCCGATCGTTGCTTCCCCAGGCGACCACGCGGGTGTCGGTTCTGAGAGCGAGGCTGTGGGCTTCCCCTGCGGCGATCGCCACCACGGGCCCGAGCCCGGCGGGGGGAGTCTGCTGGCCGGAGGAATCGTCCCCCCAGCCATAGACAAGCCCGTTGGTTCCGATGGCCAGGCTGTGCTGGCCTCCGGCTGCCACGGCCAGAGCCGGGGGGAGGCTGGCCGGCACCTTCAATCGATCGTCGTTCCCGATCCCCCAGGTCACCACGCCGCCACCGGGCTGGATGGCGAGGCTGTGAAGGCGCCCGGCGGAAATCCCAATCACCTTCCCAAGCCCGGAGGGGATCGCCAGCTCGCCGGAGGAATTATCCCCCCACCCGTAAAGGACCCCGGGGGTCTGCGCCGCCCGAAGCGAGGGAACCCCCACCCCCCCGGCAAGGGAGCAGGATAAGGTGACCAGCAGCCAACGGACGAGTTGAGCAGCAAGGGGTTGAGGGGCAGAACTGGAGGTAGGCATACAGCACGTCAGGCAAACCGGGCTGGCTGGACTATCGTTGAGTCCACCACGCAGCGCAAGCCCCCAACGCCGACTCCAGCGAACCGGGATCACCGGCGGACGCCCCGGGGTGTGGCCTCCCTCCCCGCTGCAGGGGAAGGAGGATCTCAGGTAGAAGCGATCTGGCAGGCCGGCGGAGTCGTTTCAAGTGGCGCAGGGGAATGCCGATAGCCTCTGAAGGGAATGAACAGACGGGCTACAAGCCGAAGAGCGGCATTTCCAGATGCTTTGGCATCGCGGGAAGCTGGAAAGGGGGAGGTGTGCACAGGCCGGGCGACCGCCAGGTGCTTGCCTTTGCCAGCATCTCTGATAATCAGGAACTGTCTCATTGCACGGAAGCAACACGACACTTGACCCCATCCCACCCCCCCCAATGACCCCAAAATCGCTCCATCCCATCCTCCCGGCCCTGGCCGTCACCCTTCTGGCCTCCCAGTCCGGCTCGGGAGCCGACCGCTACTCCCTCCCGACCACGGACGCGCGGACCATGACCTCCTACGGCGATTCGTTCCGGGAGGACGGCGCCACGGTCTCTCGATCGGGCGCGGGATGGGGGGACGAAACCACCTCCTTTGGCAACCTCAAGGCCCATGCCGGGGTGCGGTTCAGCTCCGTCTACGACGACAACATCATCTTCAGCGCCCCCCAGCGCCAGAAGGACTACATCTTCACCGTGACGCCGACGTTCGGGTTCGGCCTGGGCGACTACAAGCAGGGGGGAGGCAACGCCCTCTCGCTCCAGTACGAGCCGAGCTGGGTCGGTTTCATGCAGCGGAGCCGCCTGAACTCCCTCGACCACGATGTGCGCCTTGCCGGGAGCTACACCTGGTCGAAGCTCTCCGTCGGCCTCTCCCAGCAGTATCTGGAGGCCGATGGGACCCCGGTGGAACTCGGCACCCGCGTCCGCAGCCGCGTCTACTCCACCTTCCTTGGGGCCAACTACCAGTGGACCGACAAGACCTCCTTCACGCTGAACGGGCGGCAGAACATCAGCGACTACGACCAGTTCAACCGGATCAACGACTGGACCGGCGAGCTGCTGGCCAACTGGGCCGCCACCGAGAAGGTGCGCCTGAGCGTGGGCGGGGCGTACGGCCTGCGCGACACCACGCCGGGACCGAACGAGGAGTATGAGCAGGCGCTGCTCCGCGCCCACTACGCCGCCACGGAGAAGCTTTCCGCCGATGCGAGCGTCGGGATGGAGTTCCGCCAGTTCCAGTCGAACGGATCCGAGGGCCCGGGGCTCATCTTTGGCCTCGGATCGACCTGGACCCCGCGCGACGACTGGAGCTTCACCCTCGAGGGGCATCGACGGGACCAGGCCTCGATTTCGAGCGGCGGGGTGAATGTCACCGTGACGGGGGTCTCCGGCATCGTCCGGAAGCAGATCCTGACCCGCTATTACCTGGGACTCGCCGGATCCTACGACCGTGCGGGCTACCGGCCGATCGGGAGCGGCATCTCCACCGCCCGCAAGGACCACTACTGGTCGATCAGCCCCAGCTTTGACTGCAACTTCACCGAGCGCTGGACCATGAGCCTGTTCTATCTCTACCGCGACAACGAGAGCGGCGGGGGAGGCACCAGCTTCAGCAACAACCAGGTGGGGCTCCGGACGGCCTACCGGTTCTGAGTGGCGGAACCGGGCGGGAGCGGTGGCCGGCGCCCAAATGATTATGAACCAGTTCGCAACACGATCGCGGGTCCTGCTGGGCGCCTCCCTCGGCGTCGCATGGCTCCTGTGGGCCGCCCTTCCCCTCCCGGCCGCGGAGCGGGGGGTGAGCCCCTCGGACGCCACCGCGCTGCGCCGGGCGGTGAACACCGGACCCCGCGTCCAGCTCCCCGACCCACCCCAGCAGCCCGCGCCCGCGCCCGCGGAGCCCAGGGCCACCGCCGCCCCGGCGCCGGCCAAACCGGCCGCGGCCTCGAAGGCCTACACCCTCTCCCCGGGCGACCGGATTGAGCTGAAAATCTTCCAGCATCCGGACATGGCCTCCAGCGAGCGGATCAGCGAGGAGGGAGAGCTCACCCTCCCCCTCATCGGCCGCGTCCACCTCGGGGGCCTCACCGAGGAGCAGGCGAAGCGACTCGTCCACGAACTCTACGAGAAGGACTACTTCGTCAACCCGCAGATCAGCCTCAGCGTCGCGGACAAGGGCAAATGGCGCTTCACCGTCAGCGGCCAGGTGGCCCGCGCCGGCACGTACGAGGCGAACAACGGCGAGTCCCTCGACCTCATCGAGGCCATCACCCGCGCGGGAGACTTCACGGGCAAGGGGCGCAAGACCGACGTCCAGATCATCCGGAGGGATCTCCCCCCGATCTACCGGAACGTCGAGGAGATGATGCGGGGCAAGGAGCCGCCGTTTGAGATCAAGCCCGGCGACCAGATTTTCGTAAGAGAACGGATCATCTAATGGCGACCCCCTCCAACTACCTCCCTGGTGACGAGGGCCCCGAGGCCTCGTCGGCCGTCGACCTGCCCAGCGCCCGGACGCTCATCGAGAAGGCCTGGGTGGTCGTTCTCTGCCTCCTGGCGGCGGGGTTCATCACCTATGGCTACCTGAAGCGGGCGCCGGTCATTTACGCCTCCACGGTGACCCTCAAGGTGGAGGAGCAGTCGCAAAAAATCCTTTCCGGGCTCCAGGAAGGGGTCCGTGACGATGGCGAGCGGCCCGAGGATCTCAAGACGATCATCGAGACCCTCAAGTCGCGCGCCGTCATCGAGCGCGTGATCGAGACGAACCACCTCGCCACCGACCCGCGTGTCGTCGAACCCGAGATCCAGGGAATCCTCAGCCGGGCGAAGCTCGTCGCCCGGGTCAGCGATCTCATAGCCCCGCGCCTCCGTCCCGCCACCCGCCTCATCGACGTGACGGTGCAACACTCCGACCCCCAGCTCACGGAGCAGATCGCCAACTCGCTTGCGAGGGAGTTCCTCCAGCGCCGGTTTGAGCAGCAGATCTCCGCCTCCGAGTCGGCCACCAGCTTCTACCGCCAGAAGGAGCAGGAGCTCCTGGAGACCATCAAGACCCTCGAGAGCCTGCTGCAGGAGTTCAAGAAGAACCACCCCGGGATCTCCGAGGAGGAGCAGGCGATCCTCTCGAAGCAGATCGGGGAGCTGAACCAGCGGATTGCCGCCTCGGAGTTCAACGCCCAGAGCCTCGACCGTGACCTGAGCCGCATGACGGGCCTCGGCCAGAACGTCCCGCTCCTCGTCACCATGCCGGTCGTGAGCGCCGACCCCACGGTCTCCGCCGCCATGATTGCCGTGCTGACCCAGGAGAACGCCATGGACCTGGTGAAGCGGGACCTCAAGCCGAAGCACCCCGACTACATCAAGGCGCAGACCCAGCTCGCGGCCGCGCAATCGCAACTCACCAACGCGGTCCTGAAAGTCGTCGGGGCCTACGCGACGAAACTCTCCGCGGCCAAGGCCGAGGAGCAGGAGCTCAAGGCCGGCCTCTCGGGCCTGGAGAGCCGGCGACGCGACCTGGATGCGGCCGCGGGCGAATACGGCATCATCCAGAACAAGCTCAAGTTCAACCGCGAACTCTACGAGCGGATCGTCAAGGAGCGCCAGGTCACCAAGGTGGTCCAGACCCTGAACAAGGACCCGGTGGCCATCGAGCAGCGGGCCACCGTGCCGGAGCGGCCGATCAAGCCGAACCGCAAACAGGTGATGCTCATGGGGGCGCTCGCCGGGCTTGTCTCGGGGCTGGCCGTCGCCTTCGGCCTTGCTGCCACCGACTCGAGTCTCAAGTCGGTCGAGCAGGCTGAGAACTTCCTGAAAGTACCGCTCCTCGGAGCCATCCCCCAGATGAAGGAGCTCCAGTCCTCGGACTCCTCGCAGGTGATCATGGCCGACCCGCGGCTCGTCGCCGGGGCCGAGGCCTTCCGCTCCCTCCGCACGACCCTCTCGATGCTGGGGCCGGTCAACGAGCGCCGCACGTTCCTCTTCACCAGCGCGGTGCCGGACGAGGGAAAAACCTTCTGCACGATCAACTTCGCCTACAGCCTGGCCCAGCAGGGGATGCGGACGCTGCTCATCGACTGCGATCTCCGCTGCCCCACGGTCGAGGAATACCTCCTCGGCCGCAACACCGAGAGCCCCGGCGTGTCGGATTACCTCTCGGGGAAGAAGGACTTCAGCGACATCATCCAGAAATCCCAGACCGAGAACTTTTGCTTCATCGGGGCCGGCACCAAGTCCCCCAACCCGAGCGAGCTCCTCGCGCAGCCCGGGTTCAAGCAGCTCCTCACGGAGGCGCTCTCGCACTTCGACCAGGTGGTGATCGATTCCGCCCCGGTCCACCCCGTGAGCGACACCCTGCTCCTGGCCCACCGGGCCAAGACGGTCTGCGTGGTCGTGCGAGCCAACAAGACCCCCCGCAAGGCCGCCCTCACCGCGGTGCAGAAGCTGCAGAAGTCCCGGGCCAACATCGCCGGATTCATCCTCAACGGGATCACCCTCCTCCACCGTAGCGACTACTACGACTACTCGGACTACTACGCCCGGTACCGCGAGAAGGACCACTCCCCGGCCGCCCCCGCCCCGAAGGCCGCAAACAGCGGCAAGTAACGCGGGGGAGAGGCGGGAAACATCTCCCGCCTCACCGGCGAAACCGAAGGAACGCCTGGAGCTGCTCCGGGTGGGTCCTCCAATACCGGACCAGCTTCCCCAGGACCTCCAGGGTCTGGGGCCGCAGGTGGTGCTCGATCTCCTCGACCTCGGCCTCGATGGTGTCCGCCCCCAGGCCCAGCTGCCCCAGGAGCTCGGAAAGGATGTCGTGCCGCGCCTGGATCCGCGCAGCCACCGCCCTCCCCTCCGACGTCAGGCTGAAGCCCCGGTAACGCTCGTAGTTCACGAACCCCCGGGCCGCAAGCCGGCGCACCATGTTGGACACCGCCGAGGTGGTCAACCCGAGGGCCTCCGCCACGTCCGTCACCCGCGCGTACCCCTTGTTGGCGACCAGATCGGCGATCCGCTCCAGATGATCCTCCGTCGACTCGGAATGCACCGGGGCGGGCGCCGACGCGCGGCGCCGCCTGTCTGGTTTTCGTTGCACGAATCCTTTTCTATCGGGGCACCGGCCGCGTGGCGATTGTTTTTCCCGGCCCGAGGAGTGTCAGGGTTCCCAGAATGTTTTATCCCTAAAACATTTCATTTGACCTCCCCCCGTCGGCCGATAGGATCCGTGTCAGGCTTGAAAAACCAGTTGCAACCGTCCGGGCACCGAGGGTGCGCCCCGGGGTCCGTGGAGGCATGAACCGCGGCTCCCCGGATCTCCCCCCGTCCCCCTCCGCCCCCGGGGGGCTGCCCGCGCGCGGGAAGCCGGCGTTGCAGCCGAGCCTGCCGGAGGTCCACCGGTCGGTGGAGCTGGATGGCCGGGCCGGGTTCTGGCGGAAGCTGCTGGCCTTCTCCGGCCCCGGCTACATGGTGGCGGTCGGCTACATGGACCCCGGCAACTGGGCCACCGACCTGGCGGGCGGGTCCCGGTTCGGCTACACCCTCCTGAGCGTCATCCTCCTCTCCAACCTCATGGCGGTGCTCCTGCAGTCGCTCTGCGTGAAGCTCGGCCTCGTGACGGGACGCGACCTGGCCCAGGCCTGCCGGGAGCATTATCCGCGGCCGGTGGCCATGGCCCTTTGGATCTTCTGCGAGGTGGCGATCTGCGCCTGCGACCTCGCGGAGGTCATCGGGTCGGCCATCGCCCTGAATCTCCTCTTCCATATCCCCCTGGTCTGGGGCGTCTGCATCACGGCGCTCGACGTCCTCGCGGTGATGTATCTCCAGAACAGGGGATTCCGGTACATGGAGGCGCTCGTCATCTCGCTGATCGGGGTGATCGGCATCTGCTTCGGGCTGGAGATCCTCTTCTCCCGACCTTCGTTCGGCGCGATCCTCGCAGGGTTCGTCCCGCATGCGGAGATCCTGCGCGACCGCGAGATGCTCTACATCGCGATGGGGATCCTCGGCGCAACCGTCATGCCGCACAACCTCTACCTCCACTCGAGCATCGTCCAGACCCGCCGGGTGGGCTCCTCGGATGACGCCAAGCGGGATGCGATCCGCTTCGCCACCCTCGACTCGACCATCGCCCTCACGGGGGCCCTTTTCATCAACGCGGCGATCCTGATCGTGGCGGCCGCCTCGTTCCACTCCGCAGGGCGCCATGACGTGGCCGAGATCCAGGATGCCTACCAACTCCTTTCCCCAATGCTCGGAGTGGGGGTGGCGAGCACCCTGTTCGCGCTGGCGCTCCTCGCGTCGGGCCAAAACTCCACCCTGACCGGGACCCTGGCGGGACAGATCGTCATGGAGGGGTTTCTCAACCTCCGGATCCGCCCCTGGCTTCGCCGGCTCATCACCCGTGGGCTGGCCGTGATCCCCGCGGTGGGGGTCACCCTGCTCTACGGGGAAGGGGGAACCGCCAAGCTGCTGGTCCTGAGCCAGGTGATCCTCAGCCTCCAGCTCCCGTTTGCCGTCTTCCCGCTCGTGCAGTTCACGGGCGACCGCCGGAGAATGGGTTCCTTTGCCAACGCCCCCTGGCTCCAGCTCCTGGCGTGGGGAGTCGCCCTCGTGATCGCGGTGCTCAATGGCAAGCTGCTCTTCGACCAGGTGGTGTTATGGATGAAGTAGCAGGCCCCCAACCCCGCGCCCGGGCTGCACCCCCGCTGCGGGCCCCGTTCCGCCCGGCAGTCCTTCCGATGGTGGCGGCGATGCTGCTGACGACATGGCTGGGTGCCCTCCCCTCCCCGGCTGCCGAGATCCACCTGTATGCCGCCGCGAGCCTGGCCGACGTCCTGAAGGAACTCGCCCCGCCGTACGAAGCCAGGACGGGGGACCGGGTTCTGTTCAACTTTGGAGCCTCGGGTCTTCTCTCCCGCCACATCCAGGAGGGGGCCCCTGCGGATCTCTTCTTTTCGGCGGACGAGGCCCGGATGGATGAGCTCGACCAGAAGGGGCTGCTGATGCCGGGGACCCGGACCAACCGTCTGGCCAACACCCTGGTCCTGATCGTTCCCTCGGACAGCCGACTCCCGATCCACACCCCTCAGGACCTGCTGGCGCCCGAGGTGCAGAGGGTGGCGATCGCCGATCCCAAGACCGTGCCCGCGGGCCAGTATGCACGGGGGTTTCTCGAGCAACTCGGCCTCTGGAAGGGGATTCAGGGAAGGGTGATCCCGACCGGGAACGTGCGTGGGGCCCTGGCGGCGGTGGAGTCCGGCAACGTCGAGGCTGGGTGGGTCTACGGCACCGACACCCGGCTCTCGAAGGGGATCCGCACGGTCTACGTCGCCGCAGGGCCCGCCGCCCCACGCATCCGGTACCCCGTTGCCTTGATTCGCGACTCGAAGGCCCCCACCGAGGCCAGGCGGCTCCTGACGCACCTCGCCTCAACGGACACCGGCAAGGTGTTTGAGAAGTTTGGATTCATTCCCCTCCCCCCTCCACTCCCGGCCGGGGGCACACCTCTGTCGACATCAGGCCCGCCCGGGGGTAGAACCCCCGGCGAATGACGGCAGCGGAATGGCAGATAGTCGGGTTCACCGCATGGGTGTCGGCTTTGGCGACGCTCCTGATCCTGCCTCCGGGACTCGCCCTGGCCTGGGGGCTCGCCCGCCGGGAATGGGTCGGAAAATCCGTCGTGGAGACCCTCGTCGCCCTGCCGCTGGTGCTGCCCCCCGTGGCCACGGGGCTCATCCTGCTCCAGACCCTGGGGCGTCGCAGCCCGATCGGGGCCTTCCTTCATGAGCGGCTCGGGTGGGACATCCTCTTCACCTGGAGGGCGGTCCTCCTGGCCCTGGCCGTGATGGCGTTTCCGATGCTGGTTCGGTCGGCCCGGACCGCGATCGAGGGGGTCAACCCGCGACTGGAGCAGATCGCCCGGACCCTGGGGGCCGGGGAG
>DMJJ01000337.1 GCA_003452185.1 Verrucomicrobiales bacterium
GGGGAGGATGGCCCGACCGACACGCGGCTCAAGCGGCTGGCGGGGGCCGCTCCGGACCTGGGGCTCGAGGGACTTTTCTTCCAATATGGAAGATACCTGCTGATCGCCGGGTCGCGTGAGGATTCCCCGTTGCCGCTCCATCTGCAGGGGCTTTGGAACGACGGTCTCGCGGCCGAGATGGGCTGGACCTGCGACTACCATCTCGACATCAACACGGAGCAGAACTACTGGCCGTCGGAGGTGGCGAACCTTGCGGAGTGTGGCGAGCCGCTCTTCCGGTTCGTCGAGTCGCTCCAGACGCCGGGGAGGCGTACCGCGCGCGCCGTTTACGGGATCGACCGGGGGTGGGTGTGCCACGTCTTCAGCAACCCCTGGGGGTTCACCTCCCCAGGGTGGGGACGGGGGTGGGGGCTGCATGTGACTGGCGGGGCTTGGGTGGCAACCCACCTCTGGGAGCATTACCGGTTCACCGGCGACCGGCGCTTCCTGGCCCAGCGCGCCTACCCCGTTCTCAAGGGGGCGGCGGAGTTCTTCCTCGACTACCTGTATCCCGACCCTGCGACGGGGTTTCTGGTCACCGGTCCCTCGGTCTCGCCGGAGCGGGGCGGGGAGGCGGGGCCGGCGGCGGTGCACGACCGGGGGGTGGTGGCGGAGCTGTTCGACGCGTGCATCGAGGCCTCCCGGTTGCTCGGGGTCGATGCCGCCTGGCGGGCCCGGGTGGCGGAGGCGCGACGGCGGCTTCCGCCGTACGAGGTTGGGCGAAACGGCCAGCTCCTCGAGTGGGTGGGGAAGGATGACGGCGGGGAGACCAACCATCGCCACACGAGCCATCTGGTCGGTCTCGCCCCGTTCGGGCAGATCACGCCCCGGGGGACCCCCGAGCTCGCCCGCGCCGCCCGGCGGTCGCTCGAGCTTCGGATGGGGCGCAAGGACTGGGAGGATGTGGAATGGAGCGCAGGAAACTCCCTCTGCTACTTCGCCCGTCTCGGGGCAGGAGAGGAGGCCCACCAGGCCCTGGTCAACCTGCTCACCCAGGACAGCGACCTGAACCTCATGACCTATTCGCGCGGCGGGATCGCCGGGGCGACGGAGAACATCTTCGCGATCGATGGCAACACCTCCGGAACCCTTGGAGTGGCGGAGATGCTCGTCCAATCCCACGCGGGGGAAATCGACCTCCTCCCGGCCCTGCCCGAGGCGTGGTCCGAGGGGGAGGTCCAGGGCCTGCGGGCGCGTGGGGGGGAGATCGTCGACATCGCGTGGCGGGACCGTAAGGTGGCCCGATATCGCATCACCTCGGTGAACTCCACCCCGGTCAAGGTTCGGCTCAACGGCGCCGTGGTTCTGGCGCAGCCCGTTCGACCGTGAGTTCTCTGCTCTTGTGAACGGGCCAACGGGGCCGTCGCGGGAGCCCGCCATTCAGCCCCCGCCAGGAAGGGGGAGGGCGGGAAGGCTCGCTCGACGCGAGCCGACCCTCAGACGTCGTTCCCTCCAGCGGCGGGGGCAGAAGCTTACTTGAACGCGTAGAGATGCCCCGCCGTCCTGACGTATAGCCGACCTTCGACGATCGCGGGGGTTGCCAGGATCGGTTCCTTGAGGTCGTTTCGCGCAAGGACCTTCAGCGAGTCTCCGGATTCCAGGACCGAGACGACACCCTGGTCGGACGAGAGGTAGATGCGACCCGCGCAAGCCACAGGGGAGGCGAAGTGCCCGCCCGGCGTCCCAAATCGTTCCTCGTAGATCAGCTTTCCCGTCGCGGCATCCCGGCAGAGGGCCACTCCTCCGGACTTCACGAGGTGGATTCGGTTCCTGAACAGGAGTGGGGATGGGACCTCCGGTGTGCCGCGCGACTCGGACCAGAGGATGGCGCTCTGGCTCACATCCCCGGACCCGCCTGTCCGGACCGCCATGACCCGCGTGGTCATCAGGTCGCTCTTTGCAAAGGAATCAAATTGCTTCAACCCCTCCTCCCATTCTGCACGATCCATCGTCACCGGCTTGCCTCCCGTTCCGAACGTGATGAACTGCGCGAGCGTCATGTCGCCTGCGCCGCCGCTCGCTTTCCGGTTGGCGACCAGGAGGGTTTTGGGGAGTTCCGTGGTGGAAACCTTTCCATCCTTGTTCGAATCGTATTTGGCGATGGCCTCGTCGAAGGAGGGAGGGCGGATCAGCTCGGTGCTTTCCCCGAGAACGCCGGCTCCGGTCAGGATGAGCATCCCCTCCCCAACGGCCGGCGTGGCGCAGGTTTGGTTGGGGAGCCCCGGAATGAACCATTTCTCGGAGCCGTCGCTGAGGCGGCGGGCGGAGAATCGCTGTGCATTCAGGACCCCGACCATCGGCTCTGCCCCCTCTTTCCAGGTGACGGGTGTGGACCATCCCTCGTTGAACAGCGGGTTGGGGGCCTTCCAGGCCGGCTTGCCGGAGCGGCACTCCAGGGCCAGGAGGTGTGAGTTCGTCCCGGCATGGACGTCGATCACCACCCGTCCGCCCGCAACGATCGGGGAGGTCCCGCTCCCAAACCCCATGCGGTTCACCGCCTCGGGCAGCGGCTGCGTCCAGAGCTCGCTTCCGTCCATCCCGTAGGCCGTGATCCCGTAGGAGGCGAAGTAGGCGAACACCGCCTCGCCATCCGTGGCCGGGGTTGCCGTCGCCGAGTTGCTGATCCCGTGCACATGCTCCAGGTGCTCGACCTGCCGCTCCCGGCTCCAGAGCAGCTTCCCGGTCGCCCTGTCGATGCAGAGGGTGATGAGGGTTCGGTCCTCCCGGCGGGCCGCGGTCAGGAAGATGCGGCCTCCGGCCACGCAAGGCGAGGAATGCCCCTGGGGCACGGCGACCGACCACTCCACGTTCTTCCCGGGCCCAAACTCCACCGGCGCGGGTCGCTCGGCCTCAGGGTGCCCGGATCCGGCGGGCCCGAGGAATTGGGGCCACTCGGGGAGGGATGGGGTTGCGGCCTGGATGCCTGACGCGACGATGGCCAGGCTGGAGATCATCCGCGCAAGGAGGACCCGGGCGCGGCCGGCAGGGGGGAGTGGGGGTAGCGGGTGCATGGGAGGTTGGGGGGG
>DMJJ01000498.1 GCA_003452185.1 Verrucomicrobiales bacterium
AAGCGGATGTCCTTGGGCTTGGCGATCGGGCCGATCTCCTTGCCCACCCAGTCGCGCAGTTCCCTGGCGATCGCCTTGGCTTCCTCGCCGGTGGGGCGCGCGCCTTTCAGCACGACAAAGGCCACCACGGCCTCGCCGGTCATGTCGTCAGGGCGCCCGACCACCGCGGCAGCCTCCGCGATGCGCGGATGCGCGACGAGTGCCGACTCGATCTCCATGGTACCGAGGCGATGTCCGGCGACGTTCAGAACGTCGTCGATACGGCCGACAATCCAGAAATACCCATCCTTGTCCTGGCGGCACCCGTCCCCGGTGAAATACGATCCCTTGACCTCCGACCAATAGACCTGCTTGTAGCGCTCCTCATCCCCCCAGAGCCCGCGCAGCATGCTGGGCCACGGTTTGCGGATCACCAGCTTGCCGCCGCTGTTCCGGGCAACCCCCTTCCCCTGATCATCCACGACCTCGGGCAGGATGCCGAAAAACGGCAGCGTGGCGGATCCCGGCTTCGTCGGGGTGACGCCGGGAAGCGGGGTGATGAGGATGCTGCCCGTCTCGGTCTGCCACCAGGTGTCGACGATGGGGCAGCGCTTGCCGCCGATCACCTCGTGATACCACATCCAAGCCTCGGGGTTGATCGGCTCTCCGACGCTCCCAAGGAGCCGCAGCGAGCTGAGGTCGTGCTTCTTGGGCCACTCGACGCCCCACTTCATGAAGGCCCGGATCGCCGTTGGGGCCGTGTAAAGAATGCTGACGCGGTATTTCTCGACGATCCGCCAGAAGCGGTCCGGCTCCGGGTAGTTGGGCGCCCCCTCGTACATCAGGCTGGTGGCCCCGTTGGCCAGCGGCCCGTAAACGACGTAGCTATGCCCGGTGACCCACCCGATATCGGCCGTGCACCAGTAGACGTCGGTCTCCTGGATGTCGAACACCCACCGGGTGGTGAGCTTGGCCCCGAGGAGATAGCCGGCGGTGGTGTGGAGAATCCCCTTGGGCTTCCCGGTCGATCCGCTCGTGTAGAGGATGAACAGCGGCGACTCGCTCTCCATCTTCTCGGCGGGGCAGTCGGAGTTCACGTACTCGAGCTCCCGGTGCCACCAGACATCGCGGCCCTCCTGGATGTGGATCTCCTGTCCGGTGCGACGGAGGACGATCACCTTGTCAATGGAGCGGGCCAGCAGGTGGCCCGACGCATCCTTGATCGTGAGGGCGTCGTCGACGTTTTTCTTCAGCGGGACCACCGCGCCGCGGCGGAACCCGCCATCAGCGGTGATCACGAGCCGGGCCCCGCAGTCCTGGATCCGGTCGGCGACCGACTGGGCGCTGAACCCTCCAAACACGACCGAATGCACGACCCCGATCCGTGCGCAGGCGAGCATTGCGATGGCCGCCTCGGGCACCATCGGAAGATAGATGATCACGCGATCCCCGGCCTTCAGCCCGTTCCGCTTGAGAACGTTTGCAAACCGGCAGACCTCCCGGTGGAGCTGGCGATAGGTGAGCACCCGTTCCTCCCCCGGACGGCCATCCGTCGCGGGCTCCCCCTCCCAGATCAGGGCGGCCTTGTTGGCCACCGGGGTGTCGAGATGGCGATCCAGACAGTTGGCGCTGACGTTCAGGGTGCCGCCCGAGAACCACTTGGCCACAGGCTCGTTCCACTGCAGGACCTTCTTGAACCCGCGGCTCCAGATGAGCTCCTGCTTGGCCATCCGCCCCCAGAACTTGTCCGGCGTGCGGATCGACTCGCGGTACAGGCGGTCGTACTGCGCACGGGTCTTGATATGCGCAGACTCGGAAAACGCCTTCGAGGGCTTGAACTTCCGGGTTTCCTGCAGGACCGAGGTAAAATTGTTGGCGGAGGCGTCAGGTTTCGCGGGCATAAAATCAGGTGCGTTGCGTGGGCGGGATTCTAGGAACCCGCCCGACCCCGTCAACGTCTTAGCACCGCAAACAGGGGGGGAACCAGCCGCGAAGCGGGATCTTTCAACCGCCAAGGAATCAATCCAACGCGAAGGAGAGGAGAGACGGGGGCGGAATGGACTTGACCGGGCCGGAGGGGGAAAGGGAGGCTGCGGCCACAACCCCGGTTGTCGGCGAACGACGAAAGCACCATGGCGGACCCCGCCTCCAGCACCGACGGCAACGCTCCGGCTTCCGAGCCACTGACGGAGCCCCCCGCGCCCCCCCTGCCCCGCCACACCCTGACGGTGCGGATCACGCACTGGGTCGCGGCCCTCTCGGCGCTGGCGCTGCTGGTGACGGGGATCGAACTGGTGATTTCCCACCCCCGGTTTTACTGGGGCGAGGAGGGGAACGTGAACACCTCCACCCTCTTTTCGCTTCCGATCCCCTCCTCCCGGGGGTCGGTGCCGACAGGGTACAGCTACGTGCTCCCGGACCAGAATGGATGGAGTCGGGCGCTTCATTTCCAGACGGCCTGGGTCGTGGTCCCGACAGGCCTTTGGTATCTCCTCTCCAGCCTCCTCTCGGGCCACCTTCTGAAAGACCTGCTCCCATCGCGGGCGGGGCTCTCCCCCAAGGCGCTGTTTCGAACCGCCCTGGATCACCTCCTGTTCAGGCCCGTGAGGCGGGAACCGGCCTACAATCCGCTCCAGCGGATCAGCTATCTGGTCGTGGTGTTCGTGGCATTCCCGTTCATGATCTGGACCGGCTTGGCGATGTCCCCCTCGGCCACATCGCTGCTCCCCTTCCTGGCGACCGCGCTCGGGGGCCACCAGTCGGCGCGAACCCTCCACTTTCTCGACACGATATTCCTGGTCCTGTTTGTGGCAGCCCATGTGGTGATGGTCTTTCGAACCGGGTTTCGCAGGCAGCTCGCGGGGATGATCGGCGGGGGATCGAAGGAGGAGGGATGAACGGGGGGATGTCACGCCGGCGGCTGATCACCACCGGACTCGCCGCCGCGGCGGGGCTCTCCGGGATGGCCGTCGCCGCCCGGTTGGCCCGGAAGTATGGGTTGGTCCCCCCGGACGGCGGGGGCCCGTATGGAGCCGGGACCACTCTCACCTACGCCGCCCAGCGCGTGCTGACCCGGCACACCCTGGCGAGAGAGTTTCCCCGGGGGATGATTTCGAAGCGCCCCTTTGCCAACGGAGCGCCCCCCACGTTCGAGGAGTTCACGAAGCTCCAAGCCGGTGGGTTCTCGGATTGGCGGCTTGAGGTGAACGGGATGGTTTCCAACCCGGGATCGTTCTCTCTCCCGGACCTCAGGAGCCTCCCTCCCCGGAGCCAGGTCACCCAGGTGGTTTGCGAGGAGGGGTGGTCGTACATCGCAGAATGGATCGGCACCCCCCTCTCCCTGATCCTCCAGACGGCGGGGATCCTTCCCCAGGCACGATTCGTCGTCTACTACTCCATCGAGAAGGGGATGTGGGACAGCCTCGACATGGCGGACGCACTCCACCCCCAGACCCTGGTCACCTACGGCTTCAACGGGGGGGATCTGCCGGTTCGGTTTGGCGGCCCGCTCCGAATCCGGGTCCCGCGCCAGCTCGCCTACAAGAGTGTGAAATACCTCACCCGGCTCACGGTGACCGACGACCTCAGGAACTTCGGGAAAGGCCTCGGGTCTGCCTCCGCAGAGGAGGGGTACTCCTGGTGTCCGGGGATCTGAGACGGGACGCCAAGCGTTCTGGAAACACCGGACAGGGAGGAGGCGCCGGCCGGGAACCCAGACGTCGCGGCGCCGTGAAACTCGGGCTAGGCGATGAGCTCCCGGACCACCTGGCCCGCGAGGTCGGTCAGCCGGTAGTCCCGGCCTGCCAGCCGGTAGGTGAACTTCTCGTGGTCGAAACCGAGCAACTGGAGGATCGTCGCCTGAAGGTCGTGGACATGGACCTTTTTGTCGACGGCCGCGAATCCAAACTCATCCGTCGCCCCATGGACGTAGCCACCGCGCACCCCGCCCCCGGCCATCCAGGTGGTGAACCCGTGGTGGTTGTGGTCACGGCCGTTGATCTTGCCCGCGTTGGCCCCGGGCTGCGGGAGCTCCACGGTGGGGGTTCGTCCGAACTCCCCGCCCCATACCACGAGCGTGTCCTCGAGCATGCCCCGCTGCTTGAGGTCCTTGATGAGGGCGGCGCACGCCTTCTCCGTGTCGCGGCAGTTCTTCTTGATGTCGTTGACGAGATTCCCGTGCTGGTCCCAGGCCTCGTGAAAAATCTGCACAAACCGCACCCCGCGCTCCACCATCCGCCGGGCGAGAAGGCAGCTGGTGGCGAAGGAGGTCTTGCCCGGCTCCGCGCCGTACATGTCGAGGATGTGCTTTGGCTCGCGGGTGATGTCCATGAGCTCCGGGGCGCTGGACTGCATCCTGTAGGCCATCTCGAACGAGTTGATGCGGGTCGCGATCTCCGGATCCCCCACCACATCGAGGTGCTGCTGGTTGAGGTGCTTGAGGGTGGCGAGGGTGTCCCGCTGGATCTCGCCGTCGACCCCCTTCGGGTTGGAGAGGTAGAGGACGGGGTCGCCCGTGTTGCGGAACATCACCCCCTGGTGCAGGCTGGGAAGGAAGCCGTTCCCCCAGTTCGAGGCGCCGCCGCTCGTCCCCTTGCTTCCGGTGCTGAAGACCACGTAGGCCGGCAGGTCCGTCGATTCGCTCCCAAGCCCGTAGGTCACCCAGGCCCCCACGCTGGGGCGGCCGAACTGCTGCGACCCGGTGTTTGCAAAGATCTGCCCCGGCGCGTGGTTGAAGGCGTCGGTGTGCATCGACTTGATGATGGTCATCTCGTCGGCGACCTCCGCCAGATGGGGAAGAACCTCCGAGAGCTCCGCCCCCGACTGCCCGTGCCGGGCGAACTTGAACTTCGGCCCGAGGAGGGTGGAGCTCGGCGTGATGAACGCGGCGCGGTATCCCTTGAGCAGCTCCGGCGGGGGGAGCTTCCCGTCCCAGCGGGCAAGCTCCGGCTTGTTGTCAAAGAGCTCCAGGTGGCTGGGCGCCCCCGCCATGAAGAGGTAAATCACCCTCTTCGCCCTGGGGGTGAAGTGGGGTCGGCGCGGGGCCATCGGGTTGACCGAACCCGGGGAGGCAAACCCCTCGGTGCGCAGGAGCTCCCCCAGGGCAACGGCCCCAAGGCCGACGCCGCACTGCTTGAAAAACCAGCGGCGGGCGGTGAGCTGCGGGGGCTCCATCAACGGGAGGTGGGTTTGGCAGTTCATGGGGAAGATCATTCCTTGGTGATGGCCTCGTCGAGATTCAGCAACACCCGCGAGACCACGGTGTACGCGGCCAGCTCGGTGGGGGTCGCCCCCTTGGGCGGGGTGACCGGGGCAGCCTTCCCGGTGGCGAGCTCCGCCGGGTTGACCCACCCGTCGGCGATCCGCTTCCGCTGCCGCTGCAGGAGTTGCTTGAGCTCCTTGAGCTCCGCGGGCGCGGGGGACCGTCCCAGCACCCGCCGCACGGCGTAGCGGATCCGCAAGTCATCATCCCCTCCCCCATGCTCGAGCGCCTGCCGGGCCAGCGACTGCGCACACTCCATGAACAGGACCTCGTTCAGGGTCGTGAGCGCCTGGAGCGGGGTGTTCGAACGGGCCCGGCGAACGCACGAGAAGTCGCCGTTCGGGGCATCAAAGTTCTGCAGCACGGGATACGGGACCGACCGGAACCGGAAGGTGTAGAGCGCACGGCGATACCGGTCGGCGCCGGTCGCCTCGGACCAGGTCTTGGGACCGTAGCTGGCCGGGGGCTGGAAAAGGAATCCAGGCGCAGGGGCAAAAATACTCGGGCCGCCGAGCGCCGGCGTCAGGAGGCCGCTGGTCGAGAGGGCCATGTCCCGGACCAGCTCCGCGTCGATCCGGAGACGGGGGCCGCGGGCGATCAGCTTGTTGTACGGGTCCCGGGCTTGAAGGGCCGGAGTCACGCGACTCGACTGCCGGTAGGCCGCCGAAGTGACGATCAAGCGGTGGAGGGCCTTGAGATCCCACCCCCGATCCATGAGCTCGCAAGCCATCCAGTCCAGGAGCTCCGGGTGCGTGGGAGCCGCGCTCTGCATCCCGAAGTCCTCGCTCGTCTTCACGATCCCGGTTCCAAAATAGGCCTGCCAGATCCGGTTCGCCTGCACCCGCGCGGTCGTGGGGGCCTTCCGGTCCACAAGCCACCGGGCAAAGGTGAGGCGGGAGGTGTCGGCCCCCGCCGGAAGCGGGTTGAGGAAGGCCGGAACCCCCGGGCCGACCTCCGTCGAGGGCTTGAGCCAGTCCCCCCGCTTGAGCATGCGCGTCGGGCGGGGCTCGTCCCCGGGCGCCTTTCCGGCCCGGGCCTCCAGGCTCAGGGTCGGGCTTCCCTCGGGCCACTGTTTCCAAAGTGCCTCGATCTTCTCGTTGGCCTCCCGAAACTCCGGAACCGTGGTCCGCCAATAGCTGAAGAGCACCGCCACCTGCGCGGGAGTCCTCTGGGGCCGGGGAAGGGAGAGGATCTCACGAACCCCCGCCGGGAGCGGGTCGGCCACCGCGTTCGTGGCGGCCGTGATCGAAATCCGGAACCGGCCCAGGTTGTGGTTCTGGTTGTCGTCGGAGTTCCATCCCCCGTGGTTCTGCTTCAGGTAGAAATTCAACACCGCGCCCTTCGGGAACGCGATCGGCTTCTCGGGGATGAACACCGCCTTGCGGGGCTGGTTGCGCCGGCCGGGACCGGCGTCGATCCCCCAGGCCGTGTCATCCTTGCCGTCGATCGCGAATTCCACCGGACCGTACGGCCGACGTTTCCCGCTCCGATCGTCAAACTCGGACTCCAGGTCCTTCTCCCCGTTGGCAAAATCGGCCGACGCCCGCACGAACTTCACCTTCACGCGGTTGGTCTCCTGGGCGGCATCCACCGCCTCGACCCCAAACTCGCTCAGGGCCGCCATCCCCTTGATCGACCGGCCCGGACCGTTGCACGGCAGGTTGGGATCGCACAGGTGCTCGAACCGGAATGCCCCGATGAACGGGGCCTCGTTGGTCCCCCGGAAATGGGCAGTCCACTGGGTCGGGGCGTAGCTCGCCGCCCGGACCGATCCGTCGCTCTGGTAGTAGTAGCGCTCCCCGTTGTCGCCGGCGTTGCGAATCTCCACGGGCGTCCAGACCGGCTGGTCGTTGCGAACCCCCTCCTCCCAGCGCGCCATCCGCTCCTCCCACCCGGGGAGGGTGTGACGCAGCCCTTCCTCCAGATCCCGGATCCCGCGCAGGAGATCGGCCCGCCGCTGCTCCTCCTGGGGAGTGTAGGCAACAAACGACGCCTCGTGGTCGTTGTTCAGGAAGGCGAACATCCGATAGTACTCCTCCTGGCTCAGGGGATCATACTTGTGCGAGTGGCACTGCCCGCACTGGATCGTCAAACCGAGGATGCTCTTCCCGATGCAATCCATCCGGTCGAACATGGCATCCATCCGGAACTGCTCCGGATCGACCCCCCCCTCCTCGTTCAGCATCGCGTTCCGGAGAAAACCCGTCGCAACCCGCCCCCCGGGCCCGGCCCCCGGGAGCTCGTCCCCCGCAAGCTGCTCGATGATGAACCGGTCGTAGGGAAGGTTGCGATTCAGGGCGTCGACCACCCAGTCGCGGTAATGCCAGATGAAGCGGGGCTTGTCCTTCTCGAACCCGTCGGAGTCGGCATACCGGGCGGCGTCGAGCCAGAGGCGCCCCCACCGCTCCCCGAAATGGGGGGAGGCCAGGAGGCGGTCGACCTGCTTCTCGTAGGCATCCCGGCTCCGGTCCGCAAGGAAGGCATCCACCTCCTCGGGGGTCGGAGGAAGGCCGATCAGGTCGAGCGAGGCGCGGCGAAGCAGGGTCGGCCTGTCGGCCTCGGGCGACGGCTTGAGCCCCTCCCGGTCGAGGGTGGCCAGGATGAACCGATCGATCTCCCCCCGCGCCCAGGCGGGACTGGACACCTTGGGAAGCGCCGGCCGCACCGGGGGCTTGAACGCCCAGTGGCCCGAGGGGTCCTTTCGGTGGGTCACCTCAGGCTTTGCGGCGCCGGCCTCCGGGGCCTCGGCGGCCGAAAGGGGGAATGCCCCGGGGAGGCAGACGAACCCCAGGGACAGGACGAACCCCAGAGCCCCGACCGAACGATGGCAAGGAAGGCGGATCATGAAATGATGCTGCTTGGTGCTTCGTAGATAATGACACCAGAGGCCCCTCCGGGATTCAATGGAGTTTTCCCTTCCCGCACTTCACGGGCCGCCACCGCGGGATCCCGGGCCTCAAATCTGCTCGAAATACCTCACCCGCTCCCAGTCGGTCACGGCGTCGTTGAACGCCTGGTGCTCGAGCCGCGCGTGGTGGACATAGAACTCCACCACCCCGTCCCCGAACGCCGAGCGGGCAAGGGGGGACCCGTCCATCAGGTCGGCCGCCTCCCTCAGGCTCGAGGGAAGCCGCGCGAGCTTCGGATCGACGTAGGCGTTGCCCACGTATTCCGGCCCGCAGTCGAGGTCCTCCCGAACCCCGGCCATCCCGGCGGCGAGCATCGCGGCGAACGCCAGGTACGGGTTGGCGTCGGCCCCGGGCATCCGGTTCTCCACCCGGAACCCGTTCCCATGCCCCACGATCCTGAACCCGCAGGTCCGGTTGTCGGTCGACCAGGCCATGCGGGTGGGAGCCCAGCTCCCGGCCTGGTACCGCTTGTAGCTGTTGATCGTCGGGCCGAAGCAGAGGCAGAGCTCGGGGCTGTACTTCATCAGCCCGCCGAGGAACTGCCGGAAGAGACGCGACCCGCCCCCCTGCCCCCCCGCCTTCGGGTCCCAGAAGAGGTTGCGCCCCCCTTTCCAGAGGCTCATGTGGATGTGGCAGGAGTTCCCGGCCTCGGAGGCGGAGTACTTGGCCATGAAGGTCACCGCCTTTCCATGCTGCTCGGCGATCTCCCGGACCCCCTGCTTGAACACCACGTGCATGTCCCCCATGGGCAGGGGCTGGTCGTGGGTGAAATTGATCTCGTGCTGCCCCCGGCTCCACTCCCCCTTGCTGCTCTCGACGGGGACCCGGGCGGCGGTCATCCCGTTCCGGATCGCCCGCATGAGAGGCTCCTCGCGGGTGGGCTGCATCAGGTGGTAGTCGATCCGGTAGTCGCTCGAGGGTTGGAGCTCCCGGTACCCCGAGGTGAAGGCGGAGTGGTAGGTCTGGTTGAAGAGGTAGAACTCGAGCTCGCTGGCGCACTCGCAGGTCAGGCCTTTGCGGCCGAGGATCTCGAGCTGGCGGCGCAGGACCGACCGGGGGGCCTCCTCCACCCGGTTGCCGTTGTGATGATGGAGATCGCAGAGGACAAAGGCCGCCCCGGGCTGCCACGGCAGGAGGCGAATCGTGGCGAGGTCGGGGCGCATCTCGAAGTCGCCGAAGCCCGACTCCCAGTTGGCCAGCTTGAAGCCCTCGAGCGGATCCATCGGGAGGTTCACCGTCAGCAGGTAGTTGCACCCATGGGTGCCGTGTCGCGCCACCGACTTGAGGAAGAAGTCGGCCCGAAACCGCTTTCCGACCAGCCGTCCGAACGGATCGGCAAAGGCCACCACCACGGTGTCGATGGCGCCGGACCGGACCTGCCGCGTGAGCTCCGCAATGTTCATGTTGTGAGCCTATCGCGGATCCCCGTCCGCATTCAACGCCTCTCCTTGTCGCCTCGCTGCACCGGGTTGCGTTGCCCCCGCTCGACTCCGACGTTTTCCAGAAAGAGCAGTCCCGCCTCGTTCGTCAGCCACCCTTCCCGGATGGCTTGCGGGATTGGAACCGAGGCAGGTCCCTGGGTGAAGGAACCGAGGATGATATCCAGATCGCCGTCTCCATCGAGATCACCGGCTTCCATGGTCAACCAACGCCCCTGGGTTCCGAGTGGAATCGTGGAAGCCTTGAACTTCATACCGCCCAGGTTTTCAAGGTACAGGAACGCCTCCTCGGGCGACCGTCCGAAATCCGGAAAAAACGAGATCGCGGCAATATCCAGATCGCCATCGCCGTCAAAATCAGCAGCCACCGCCTTGAAGGCACCGTTCAACGGATAAAACCAGGCGAGGGAGAGCCCCCCGCGGCCGTCGTTGAGGTAAAGGCGAATACCGTGGTAGTTCTTGAATGGGGAGGCGTACTCACCATTGTCGCCGTTGGTGAGGAGCAGATCTAGGGCGCCATCCCCATTGAAGTCGATCCACTCAGCATGCGTGCATCCGTAGACGGGGGGGAATTGAAGCAGCGGGGTCTCTTCGAAGTCTTCACCCCCCGTCGGATCGAGCCGATACACGCCCTCGCGGGCCTGCGCCATCAAGACCAGAAGACTCTGACGCGCCCCGCGCCTGACAGGCGGAGCGAAGACACACAGGGCGCCGGGACGGCTCAGCAAGATGTGCTCGACATAGCCGCCTCCGGCAGATCGCCCGTACCAGCTCAACCTGCCCAGATAGTTCCCAAAGGACGCGACGACCAAGTCCTCATGTCCGTCGCCGTCCATGTCGACAAGGCTTGCCTCCACAGGCCGCTGCAGGCCCTCAAGGAGGGGCCGCACATGCCACGCTCGGCCAGATACCCCCTCCCGCACCAGAACGACGCGCCCATGCCGTGCATCCGAAGGGAATACATCTCCAACGAGCGTGACGTAGTGACCTTCGGGCCGAGACTCAATCGACGTTGGAGGACTCTCCATCGGCTCCCGATGGAGCACCCGGCCCCTGCGGTCGAGCAGATCGAGGCTTGGGGGCTGTGCCGTCCCGACCCAGAGACCGCGCCCCGCGGAATCCATGCGCACGAGAGTCACCCCAGGATGGGGGTTGGGACAGGGAATCACTCGAGGCTGGAATAGCCGGGACGTCGGAGCGATGGGTTCGCGTGAGGGCGGCGGCAATGCCGCGGCAGGTGCCGACGACTCGTAATAGTCGCAGATGGCGCGCCACTCCGATTCCGGCAGGAGCGGGGCATCGGGGAATATCCCGGCGCTCTTGAGGATCTCCCCATCAGGTCTTCGATCCAGATTCACACGCCCGACCCCGAGGAGAGGGGCCATCTTCCGCAGCGCGCCATCGCGCCAGGTGTCCCGATCCAGCAGCAGCGGCTCCGGGAAGAGGTGGCAGGCCAGGCAATAGTAGTGCGCAAGCCGGTACCCAAGGCGCAGCGCCTCCGGGGTGTCCGGGGGTGCGGGAGGAAGTTCCGGAGGCGGGGAAAGAGGGCCTGCTATCGGGGGCTTGGCGATCCAGAGCGTCGAGCCGCCTGGGGAAGCCGACGTCGCAGCCAATGCGCCTGCTGCAAGCAACAGAGGTGCCGTGATCGACGCGATTATCTGGCAGCAGCGCCTCATTCCCTTCGTCCAGCGGGCATGCCGCCTGTCTGCCGCACTTCGATCTGAGGGGTGTGGG
>DMJJ01000547.1 GCA_003452185.1 Verrucomicrobiales bacterium
GACTCGTCGAGCATCGTGTTGATCACGTCCACAAACGGCACGTCGAGGATCGCCGCCTTGAACAGGTCGGGCCTCAGGTTGAGCGTCGCCCCGATCAACAGCCCGCCCGCGCTCCCCCCCTTGATCGCCAGGCGGTCGGCCGACGTGTAGCGCGACCGGATCAGGTGCTCCGCGCACGCGATGAAATCAGTGAACGTGTTCCGCTTCCGCCCCATCCGCCCGTCATCATGCCAGGTCTTCCCCAGGTCGCCCCCGCCCCGGATGTGTGCAATCCCGACAATCACCCCGCGGTCGAGCAACGGGAGCCGCTGGATGCTGAAGTGGGCCGTCGACGGGATCCCGTACGACCCGTACCCGACCAGCAGCATCGGGGCGGTCCCGTCGAGGCGGGTCCCCTTGCGCCGGATGATCGAGATTGGAACCCGCTTGCCGTCGGGTGCCGCGGCCTCGATCCGCTCCGACTCATAGCTCGCCGGGTCGAATCCCCCCGGAACCTCCGTCTGCTTGAGCAGCGTGGCCTGCCGCGACCGCCAGTCGTACTCGAAGACCGCCGCCGGGCTCCTCAGCGACTCGTACACGTAGCGCACCCGCTCCGTGTGGAATTCCGGGTTCGCGTGGAGGTGGACCGATGAGGCCTGCTCCGGCAGGGCCAGCCGGTGCGACTCCCCCGTGGCCAGGTCGGTGAACCTCAGGTGCGGGGTCGCCCCCTCAAGCTCCGAGAGGATGTAAAACCGGTCGAAGAAGTCCACCCCCTCCAGCATCACCCCGGGCCGGTGCGGCACCACCGGCTCCCAGCGGCCCCGGCTGGGGTCCGAGACCGGGGCGCGGAACAGGGCGAAATCGCGTCCCGACTGGTTCGACCGGATGTAGAACCACTCCCCATGATGATCCAGGGAGTACTCGTGATCCTGCTCCCTCGGGGCCACCAGCCGCCAGGCGCCCGCGGGGTCGGAGGCCTTCAGGACGCGTGTCTCGCTCGTCGTATGGCTCTCGATGTGAAGGAAGATCCACTCCTTGCTCCGGGAACGGGAGACGTCGACGCTGAACCGCTCGTCGGGCTCGGTGAACACCACCGTCCGCTCCCCGGGATGCGCCGCCGCCGCCCGCACCACTTGATGGGGGCGCTTCGCCTCATCCTCCAGCGTGTAGAAGAGGGTCCGGTTGTCCGCCGCCCAGAGCACGTCGGCCACATGCTCGACCCGGAGCGGAAGCAGGGCGCCGGTGCGAAGATCCTTCACCTCCAGGGTGTACTCCCGGAACCCCGTCACATCCGTGGTGTACGCCAGCAACTGGCCGTCGTCGCTCACGCTCATCTCCCCGACAGAGAGAAACTTCCTCCCCCGGGCCAGGCGGTTCAGGTCGAGGATCACCTCCTCCGGGGCCTCCAGGGTTCCCCGCTTCCGGCAATGGATGGCGTACTGCTTCCCCTTCTCAACCCGGGTGTAATAATGATACCCGTCGTGAAAGAACGGGACCGAGAGATCGGTCTCCTTCAGGTGCCCCCGGAGCTCCTTGAAGAGCTTCTCCTGGAGCGGCCGGGTTGGCTTCATCACCCGGTCCGTGTAGCGATTCTCCGCCTTGAGGTGGGCGATGACCGCCGGGTTCGTCTTGCCCCGCAGCCAGAAATACGGGTCCTCGATACGATCGCCATGCACCTCGATCGTGTGCGGGATCCGCGCCGCCTGGGGCGCGGAAGGGAGCACGGAAGCGGGCCCGGACTGAGCATGCGATGTCACCAGCCCAGAATGGCACAGCGCCACGATCAGGAAAAGGGCAACACGCCCGACGGGGGCAAAGGGTTGGGGTTCCGGCCGTGCAGGCATGATCAGAGGGGCTTTCCGGGATGCGCCGCCGCGTGGCCTCCCACCCCCCCACCACGGGGGGGGGACGCCCGGCCGGCTCGGTCGGTCAGTGCTGCTGGTGAAAACTCTCCGCCATCGCGACAGCCTTCAGCATCGCCTTGGACTTGTTCACCGTCTCCTGAAACTCGGCCTGCGGGGTGGAGTCGTTCACCCAGCCGCCCCCGGACTGCACGTGCGCCATGCCGTCCTTCAGCAGGGCCGTGCGGATCGTGATGCAGCAGTCCAGGTTCCCGTTGAACGAGAAATACCCCACGCACCCGCCATACGGCCCGCGCTGCGTCTTCTCAAGCTCCGCAATGATCTGCATGGCGCGGATCTTCGGCGCCCCGCTCAGCGTCCCCGCCGGGAAGGTCGCCCGCATCAGGTCATACGGGGTGCGCCCGTGCGAGAGATGCCCCTCCACCTGCGACACGATGTGCATCACATGGCTGTACCGCTCGATGATCATCAGGTCCCGGACCTGCACCGACCCGAAGTCACACACGCGGCCGATGTCGTTCCGCGCCAGGTCGACCAGCATCACATGCTCGGCCCGCTCCTTGGGATCCGCCAGGAGCTCCTTCTCCAGGGCCAGATCCTCCACGGGAGTCCGCCCCCGCCGCCGCGTCCCCGCGATCGGCCGGATCTCCACCTTCTGGTCCTCGCACCGCACGTGGATCTCGGGGGAGGCCCCCACCAGCGCCATCCCCTGCAGCTCGAGCAGGAACATGTACGGCGAGGGGTTGATCATCCGGGCCGCCCGGTACAGGTCCATCGCCGAGGCCTTGAGCGGGGTGGAAAACCGCTGCGACCCGACCACCTGGATGATGTCCCCCGCGGTGATGTACTCCTTCGCCTTGAGCACATTCGCATGGAAGGTCTCCGGGGCCTGGTTCGACGTGAACGGGACCTCCCCGACCTGCTCCGGGAGGGTCAACGGCAGGGCCTCCGTCGGCTGCTCGAGCAGCGAGACCAGGCGGTCGATCTCGGCCACCGCATCCTCGTAGGCCACGGCCGGCGCCGTGCCCGGCTCGATCACGGCGTTCACCAGGACCGTGATCGTCTGCGTCACCCGATCGAAAATCAGGAGCTCGTCCGCGATCAGGAAGTAGAGCGTCGGAGTGCCAAGCTCGTCCTTCGGGGGACGGGGCACCACGGGCTCCACGTCATGGATGAACTCGTAGCCGATGAACCCCACCGCCCCCCCCGTGAACCGGGGAAGTCCCGGGACCGGGGCCGGGTGGTAATGGCCCAGGATCCGCTCCACCACCACGAGCCCGTCCCGCACCGCCCGGGGGTCGCCCGCCGGCGCGTCGGGCCGGACATCGTAGGTTTCCTTCACCCTGCCGTTCTCGATCACCTCCACCCGGGAGCCCTCCTGCCGGATGATCGCCCGGGGGTTGCAGCCGAGGAACGAGTAGCGCCCGATGTGCTCCCCCCCCTCCACCGACTCGAACAGGAACGACTCCCCCTGGCCCTGGATCTTGGCGTAGGCCGACAGGGGAGTCTCGAAGTCCGCCAGGAGCCGGCGCACCACCGGGACGAGGTTCGCACTCCGGGACAGGGATTCAAACTCGCTGAGAGACGGGGAATACATGGCGTGGCTCATTCGGGGTCAGACGGACTCGGTTCGGAATCGGGGGCGACGAACTCCCGGCTGCGCCGCACCCGGCGCAGGGCGATCGTCGTGTAAAAGGCGACCGTCAGGGCGTAGGTCACAATCCCCATCCCGATTCCAAACGGGATGAGGGAGACCCGCCCCCCGGACTCGCTCACCCAGGCCAGCACCCCCCCCACAGCCCCCATCAGCAGGCACTGCAGGATCAGGCAGCTCATGAACAGGCCCGGCGGCGTCTCGAGCAGCCGACGCACATGCCAGTCGCGATAGGACTCCTCCCCCATCGATCGCATCAACCAAGCCTGCTGCAGGTTCCGGGAGGCGACCAGGCTGCTCGTCGTGGCGATGATCACCGCGGGGAGAGGAAAGAAGGCAAAGGCCCCGGCAAGCCCCAGGTTGACCGGCACCGCCCACCGCCACCCCATCCACCGGGCGATGGGATTGGCCTCGAGCAGCAGCGTGGGAGTCGCCACCCAGGTGCTGAACAGGTCGGCGCACCGGCCCGTGGCCAGCGCTCCGAACAGCCACCACCAGGCCCGCTCGCCAAACGGAACGAAGTCTCCCATCACTTCTCACTTCTTTCCGTAAATCGCCTCCGGGGTCTCCAGCTGCGGTTCGGTCACCGAGACGTTCCCGCCACCCGCCCCGACAGAGCGGAAGAAACAGGACTGATACCCCTCATG
The DNA here is from genome assembly GCA_003452185.1 of Verrucomicrobiales bacterium. Lineage (GTDB taxonomy): Bacteria > Verrucomicrobiota > Verrucomicrobiia > Limisphaerales > UBA11320 > UBA11320. The sequence continues at coordinate 4,143 of DMJJ01000547.1, forward strand.
GCATGCCGCACCCACCTGCTCCACCTGGATCAGGAGTGTGTCGCCGTCACAGTCAAAGGCCACGTCCCGCACCTTCTGCACATGTCCGCTCGACTCCCCCTTCATCCAAAACTTCTGACGCGACCGGCTCCAGAAATGGGTCTTCCCGGTCGCCAGGGTGGTCTCAAGCGAGGCCTTGTTCATCCAGGCCATCATCAGGACGCGTCCCGTCGACTGCTCCTGCACGATGGCCGGGATCAGCCCGTCCGCATTGAACTTCAGCTTCTCGATAAAGCTCATGGTCTGCGGATTCTAGGTTTGCGGGGGTCGATTGCAAGCCGCCGGAAATGGCTCAAATCCGGGCTCGCCCTCCCCTCCCCGGGCTGATAGGGATCCCCCCGACCATGGACACCGCCTCATCGATCCCATACGCGCAGGACCCGGACCCGGCCGCGGCCCCCGCCCCGGGACCTCCC
>DMJJ01000280.1:0-434 GCA_003452185.1 Verrucomicrobiales bacterium
TGCCGGGATGCCCGCGATGAATCCCCATCCGGACCCCTCCAAACCTGCCTCCTCTCTTCCCGGGGATCGGCGTGGCGGCAGAGGGGGGCGTCCCGGTGGGCGTGGGGGAAGCGGCGTGGACCGCCCCCGGCTGGGAAGGGGGGGAGAATGATGACTCCCGTTCCTTCGGGGGTTCCCCGGGCCCGCCGCCTCGGGTGGCTCGGCCTCCTGGCCGTTGGAGTTGTCGCCTCCCGGCTGGCTGGGGATTCCTCCCCGTCCAGCCCGGGGCCCTCCGGGAGCCGGGTGGCTGACGAGGGGCGCAGGGGAGGAATCCGAATGCCGACCCCGGCCTTTAGAACCGAGGTGCCATCCCACCCCGTCGACCTGATCCTTGGCCGCCCCAGCCCGCACGGGGTCACGGTGAGCGTGCTCAGCTACGCGGATTCCGAGGGTTT
>DMJJ01000280.1:692-1117 GCA_003452185.1 Verrucomicrobiales bacterium
AGCTACGCGGATTCCGAGGGTTTCATCGCCTACTGGGTGCGTTCCGGCGATAGCCCCCGGGAGACTCCCCACGTCGAGTTGCCTGCCGGACAGCCGGTTGAAATCTCGATCGGCCCGCTGCCTGAAAACACCCCCTGCCATTACCAGCTTCGATCCCGGTCGCGCGGCGTGGGGCCCTTCCTGCCAGGTCCGGAGTATGGCTTCAGGACGGCCCGACCCCGGGGCGAGAGCTTTATCTTCACTCTGCAGGCCGATTCCCATCTCGACTACGGAACCGACCTCGAGGTGTACCGGGCTTCGCTCGCCAATGTCGCGGCCTCCTCCCCCGACTTCCACATGGACCTGGGGGACACGTTCATGACCGACAAGTACACCGACCACACCCAGGCCTTGCCCCAGTATATCGCCCAGCGGTATTGGCTCGG
>DMJJ01000280.1:1474-11041 GCA_003452185.1 Verrucomicrobiales bacterium
CAGCCAGGGCGGGGGGCCTCCGGTGCCGGCTCGATGCCTGTCTGGGCGAACACGATGCGCAAACGCTACTTTCCAAACCCGGTCCCCGACCCCTTCTACTCCGGCAACGCTCGACCCGATCCCCACGCCGGGCTGCTGCAGGACTACTACGCGTTTGAATGGGGGGAGGCCCTGTTCGTGGTGTTGGATCCGTTCTGGTATTCGGCGCGCCCACGGGGCGGGGCTGGAGGAGCCTCCTTCGACAACTGGGGCCGCACTCTGGGTGAGGATCAATACCGCTGGCTGGGGCACACCCTCGCGGCGAGCTCCGCCCGGTTCAAATTCATCTTTGTCCACCACCTCGTCGGAGGGGAATCGCGCGAGGGACGGGGCGGCGTCGAGGCCTCCCGCTACTTTGAATGGGGTGGAGCCAATGGCGACGGATCGAACGGCTTTTCGGAGCATCGCCCCGGATGGGCCGAACCGATCCATCAGCTCCTGGTGCGACATCATGTCTCGGCCGTCTTCCACGGGCACGACCACTTCTACGCCCGCCAGGAGCGGGATGGCGTCGTCTATCAACTTGTTCCGCAGCCGGGCCACGCCCGGGTGGACAATCTTCCACGAACCGCGGACTACGGGTACCTCTCGGGCACCTTCGAGGGGGCTTCCGGTATTCTGCGAGTCTCGGTGACACCCTCGGTGTGCACCGTCGACTATGTCCGGGCGTACCCTGCTGCACCCGTCCGGGGGGATCGGGCGAACGGGACGGTGACGCAGCGATACCAGATCGCCCCCCCCGCGCACCCGTGACTCCCCACCCAGTTCTCTCCGTGTCATGAAATCGTTGTCCAGCCCGATCCCATCTTGCCGCCGAGGCCGCCTCCTGGCGGTCCTGGCCATTCTCCCGGCCCTGCTCGCACTGCCGCTTCACGCCCATGAGTGGCACCGCCACGAGGCCGGTTCCGGGCGGACGCCCCGTCCTTCCGGGCCCCTCTCGCTGGCCGAACTCGCCTTCCTCCTCGAGGGCCAGCTCTCCCTTCCCGAGGCGGTGCCCGCCGCAGGGGCTCCGCTCCTGCCGGTGATCGCGGATCCGGCAGCGGCGATCGCCACCTCATTTGCCCAGTTCAGCCCTGCCGTGCGCCTGTGGTGGGATGGTGTCAGCCTCCACGTTGAGTCGGACGGGTTCCCATCCCACGGCATGATGGAAGGGATCTTCGCCTGGCAACGCCAGATGCCACTCCCGACCTACTACTTTGGCACGAACGCCTGGTCCCTCCCGCTGCATCCCGTCGCGGGTGCCACACCCCTTCTGATAGCTCCCGACCGGTTCACCCAGGGGGCGATCGCCCTGGCGGCGGACGGGATCCCGATCTTCAATCCGTACAACAACACCGGGAAGATCTCTGCGCAGATTGGGGAGCTGGACCGATGGGGCGGTCATTGCGGTCGGGCCGACGACTACCACTACCACGCCGCCCCCCTCCACCTCACGAACACGCTCGGGATCACGCTTCCTCTGGCGGTGGCGATGGACGGATACCCAATCTACGGCTTACTCGAGCCGGATGGCTCGGTTCCATTGGGATTGGATGTGGTGAACGGGCACTCCGACGCGCTGGGGCGCTACCATTACCACGCCTCGACCGCGTTTCCCTACGTCAACGGCGGGTTTCACGGCGTGGTGGAGGAGTTGCAGAGTACGAACGGAACCGGCCAGTTGGTCACGCAGGCCGGTGTGCAGCCAGTCGTTCGCCCCGTCCGGCCCTCGGGGACGCCGCTGGCTGGCGCCTTCATCCAGGGCTTCACGAACCTCGGCCCGGACCGGTATCAGCTGTTTTACAGCGTTCCGTCGAATGCCCCTCCCACCAACTACTGGCTCTACTCGCTCGATCGCGGGGCCGGAACCGTGACCGTGACCTATTCGGATGCCAGCGGCACGAGCACCGTGAACTACCCCGGGTGGAAGCCGGCTCCCGCGCTCAGCTCGGCGAGTCAACCGCTGGTCACCCGCCAGCCGGTCCCACTGACCGGGCTCGCGGGGGGAACCGCGCTCTTCACGGTTCAGGCGACCGGGGCCCCGCAGCTTCAGTACGGGTGGCTCCGGGAGGGGAAGCCGTTGGCGGACGGCCCCCGCGTGGCGGGTGCCTCCACGGCGACCCTTGCCCTCAGCGGCCTGATCCCTGAGGATGCCGGAGCCTACTCCGTCATCGTTTCGAACACGGTCGGGGCCACGCTCAGCACATCGGCAACGCTGCTCATGGCGGGGGCTCTATCGAACAGCCCTCCCGTGTTTCCCCCCGGCACCAACCGTTACATCCTCTCCGCGGGGGAACCCATCGTCATCGCCCGACCCGCCACAGACCCCGACACGCCTGCCCAAGCCCTCGCGTACACGTTGCTGGCGGGTCCTGCGGGCGCGCGCATTGACACCGCCACGGGGGTGATTGCCTGGACCCCCACACCCACGCAGGCCGGAAGTTCCAACCAGGTCCGGGTGGTCGTGCGCGACAATGGGACACCCTCTCTTTCCGCGACAAATGAGTTTTCCATCTTCGTTCGTTCCTCGAAGCCCAACGTCATCATCATCGTGACCGACGACCAGGGATGGCACGATCTCGGGGCTCACGGCGCCGAGATCCAGACTCCCAACATGGATCGCCTCGGGGCTGAGGGCATCCGGCTCGAGCGTTTTTATCCAACCCCGGTCTGCAGCGTGACCCGGTCGACCCTGATGACCGGCCGGAATCCCATCCGCACCGGGGTCAACAACTCCCACGGGCTTGACCTCCGGGAGCACCTCATGCCGGTGTCGTTCAAGGCTGCGGGGTACCAGACCTTCATGTGTGGAAAATGGCACCTCGGCGGGCTGTACAACACCGTCACCAACACGGTGATCAACGGCGTGAGCACTCCTGTGATTCGGGAGAACGTCGACTACCAGCCCCAGAACCGCGGGTGGGACGTCCATTACGGCGAGTACACCGGGGCCATCAACTACACCACCCACATCAGCCAGGATACCGGGACCCTCGACTGGTGGCTGAACGGACAGACCAACCTCGACACGGGTTATTCGACCGACCTCCTTGCCGACAAGGCGGTCTCGCTGCTCCAAGGTCGCGACCCGTCGCGCCCCGCCATCCTGTACCTGGCGTTCAACGCGGTCCACGGGCCGGTGAGCGCCACTCCGGAGGCCGCCGCCAAGTACGCCGCCCTGGGAGTCACGGACCCGGTCCGGCGGACCCTTGACGCCGCGATCGATACGATGGATGCAGCCATGGGCCGGGTGCTCGACGCCGTTGACTCCGAAGGGATCCGAACCAACACGCTCGTCCTCTACTTCAGCGACAACGGCGGGGAATTGACGGTGGGCTCCCTCAACACACCGCTTCGTGGGACCAAGGGGGACCTCTATGAGGGGGGGATCCACACCCCGGCCGCCATACGCTGGCCCGGGGTGTTGCCCTCCGGGGTCACCAACTGCCAGGAGTTCATCTGGGTGGGAGACCTGTTTCCCACGCTCTGCGCTGCCGCCGGGGTCGCGCCCCTGAACACCCGTCCGCTGGATGGGGTGGACCTCTGGTCCCGGTTGCTCACGGCCACGAACGGCCCTTTCAATCCGACGCGCTCCCGCGGTGCGCCTCTGGTTTCAGGAAGCAGCGCGGGCAGCGGGGTGTTCGATGTCTTCACCAACGGGAATACGGTCTCGATGTTCAAGCTGATCCGGGATCGGCTTCCCGGGGCCGCCGGCGGGTTCACAAACTCACTCTTCGACATCGTGAACGATCCGTACGAGAGCTCGGACCTGGCAACGCTTCCGGCCTACGCCGGCATCGCCTCCTCGCTCGCCGCCTACTACGACTCCATCAAGGCGGAGGTTTACCCACCGTACATCGGGGTTTCCCCCCGGAGCCAGGCCGTGCCTGCGGGCGGAGCTACGACCCTCTGGGCGATGGCCACCTCCTACACCAAGACCCTCTCCTGCCAGTGGCGCAAGGATGGGGTGGAGATCCCCGGAGCGACGAGCCTCGTTGCCATCGACTCCAGCGTCTACCTGGCCCGGCTCGACCTCTCGAACCTCTCTCCGTCGGATGCCGGAGCCTATGATGTCTTGTTCACGAACAACGCCGTCGACTGGCCTGCGGGGGTGACCAGCGCCGCGGCCGTGGTCAGTGTCGGGGGGGGCGGGTTCGCAATCACGGCTCCCGTCCTGAGCCCCGCCGCTCCCGCCGAGGGGAATCCTGTCTCTGTTGTTGCCTCTGCTTCGGGCGGGACCTCCCCGTATCGCCTCTTCCTGCACCACGGATCGGGGCCGGGGACGCCCCAGGCAACCGTGGTGTTCCAGGAGACGATGGGCTTGACCCCGGTGAAGCCCTGGACCGGCACTCTCTGTGACAACCCATGGCAGGTGACCTACGCCGGGGCGAACCCGTTTTCGCAGCGCCCCGGCGCGAACTCGGGCCCAGGCAACACCAACGGGCTGGAGTTCAAGGGTGGGACTGCGAGTCTCGCCGACTCCGCCGTCTCCCCTTCCTCCCCAATCGACGCTCGTGGGACATCCGCCTCGGTTGAGTTCTGGCTCTCCGCCAACGGGCTCGGCGTGGATGCGGGGTGGGCCTTTCAGGTCGACTCCGGCTCGGGTTTCACCACCCGACTGAGCGAGTTGGCTGGGAGCAACCACCCGTACCAGCTCTACCATTACGACCTTCCGGCAGCCGATCGTGTGGCCTCGCTCCAGTTGCGATGGCAGTTCAAGGGGGGGCAAACCACGAACCGCATCGATTTGGACCATGTTTCGGTCACCGCTTCCTCGCCGGGCGCCTCCTTTGCGACCGAGGAGCTGCTGGACGATGGGGCCCATCAGGATGGGGCGGCGGGCGATGGGGTATTTGGCACGACCCTTCCCTCCTACCCGGCCGGAGCCACGGTTCGTTACTTTCTGAGCGCGGTCGATGCCGCGGGGTTTTCTGTCACAAACCCCGCAGGGGCTCCGACGACGACCTACTCCTACGTGGTTGCGCCGTCGGCAGGCGCGGATCGGGAGCCTTTCAACCTCATTCTCGGCCGCCCCACCGACAGCTCCGTGGCCATCAGCCTCCTGGCCTCCAATGCGATCACTGCATACCTGGAGTACGGCACCTCTCCGGGGGTCTACCCGTTCCGCACATCAACCAACCTGTTCTCCTCCGGTCTCCCGGTTGAGATGACGCTCAACGGGCTTCAGCCCAACCAGGCCTACGTCTATCGTGTCCGCTTCATGCTTCCGGGGGCCGTGACCCTCCTTGCCGGCCCGGAGCACGGCTTCCACACCCGCAGGGCGCGGGGCAGCACGTTCACCTTCGACATAGAGGCCGATCCGCACTATCTCGACAACACTCCCTCGGTCTGGACGCAGACCCTGACGAACATCCTGGCTGATCGCCCCGATTTCCTCATCGATCTGGGGGACACGTTCATGGGGGAGAAATATGCCCCCACCAACGCCTACGCCCTTACCGAGCCCGGAATTCTTGAGGCTTGCGCTGCGGTGCGGAACCAGTTCTTCAGCATACCGGGTCACTCAGTTCCTCTGTTCCTCGCCGAGGGGAATCACGATCCGGAGCTGGGTTGGCTCCTCAGCCTCAGCTCCCCCCTGGCGAACCCCGCCGTCTGGGGAGCCGGGGCCCGTGGATATTACTACCCCTCTCCCGTTCCGGGCGGGTTCTATTCCGGGGCCGTGTCGGTCGACCCTTTCCAGCAGGAGCCCCGGGATGGGTACTATGCCTTTGAGTGGGGAGATGCCTTGATCGTGGTCCTCGATCCCTTTTGGTACAGCAACCAAGGGGTCAAGAAATCTAAGGATCCATGGTCCTGGACGCTCGGTGCCGAGCAGTACTACTGGCTCAAGGCGACGCTTGAGGGGAGCAGCGCGAAGTTCAAGTTCGTGTTCGCCCACCACCTCGTCGGCGGGAGCTTCGACGGCCTGGCCCGGGGGGGAGTCGAGTTTTCCCCCTATTTTGAGTGGGGTGGACTGAATGCCGACGGAAGCCCCGGGTTCGCCTCGCACCGTCCCGGATGGCCGCTGCCGATCCGGGATCTCCTCCTCACCAACCAGGTGCAGGTCTTCTTCCATGGGCACGACCACCTCTACGTGAAGCAGGATTACTACCGGAGCGGCGTCGCGGCCGGCCCCCCGGACCTCATTTACCAGGAGGTCCCGCAGCCAAGCCACTTTCCCTATGACTCGACCAGCTACGCAACCGGCACGAACATCGACTACAACTACCAGTCCGGGGTTTTTCACGGTAGCTCGGGGCACCTTCGCGTGACGGTGTCGCCTTCCAGCACCACGGTGGACTACGTCCGCTCATACCGTCCGGAGGACCTCCTCGCCGGCCGCACCAATGGCATGGTCATCGAGAGTTATACCATCCCATCGCCGACCCCATCTGCCGGGTGGAGCATGCTCCGGCTTCCCGACACCGGCCAGGTGGGGGATTACACCCAGACCTTCGGTGAGGATTCCGATTATCTCATTAACCCTCCGGCCTACGCGGACAACGGGGACGGGACAGTGAGCGACCTTGTCACGGGGCTGATGTGGCAGAAGACCGACGGGGGGGAGATGACCCTGAGCGGAGCGATGGCCTACCCGGATTCGCAGCTCAATGCCACGTCCTTCGCCGGGCACGCCGATTGGCGCCTGCCGACCATTCACGAACTGATGAGCCTCTTGAATCACGATCGCGCCAACCCGGCACTGGATCCGGCCTTCTTCGCCTCGACGGGAATCTCCGGTGCGGCATGGAACTCCGTTTACTGGTGGTCCCGGGATCAGAAGGTCGGATCAACGAATCAATGGTGCGCCAACGCCGGGGGGGGCGTCGGACCCAAGCCGCTCACCGAGACGCTGAGCGCCGGGGGAACCTTGAACTACCGGGTCCGCTGTGTCAGGGGGGCTCCGGCTCCCGTCCGCCAGCCGATCCACCGCTACGTGGATCCGGGCGACGGGACCGTCACTGATTCCGACACCGGACTGATGTGGCAAAAGGGGGAAGTCGCGGCCCCCATGGGATGGACCAACGCCCTGCTCACTGCCGAGAGTCTTGTCCTGGGGGGATACCGGGACTGGAGGCTTCCGAACATCAAGGAACTCGAATCATTGAATGATGAGACACTGACAAACCCCTCGATCGACACCCGCTATTTCCCCGGGGCTAAGCCGGCCCGCTACTGGTCCTCGACCACGCAGTTCGGTCATGACACCAACGCTTGGTGGAATGAATTCGTCAGCGGCATCACCAGCTACGACGGCACCAAGGGGGCGGCCTGCTGGGTACGGGCCGTCCGTGGGGGAAAGCCCAATACTCCACCGACTCTTGATCCCATTCCGGACCAGGCGGTCGCCGCGGGCAGGACCCTCCAGTTTACCGCGGTGGCCGCCGACCTGGAGACGGCCCCAGGGTTCCTTTCGTTCAGCCTCACGGAGGCCCCCCCGGGAGCGTCGATAGATCCTGTCACCGGGCTCTTTGCCTGGCGCGCGCCCGTCGGCCTCACCGGGAGTCTCCAGACCGTACAGATTGCAGTTGCCGACAGCAGCATCCCGGCCCTCTCCGCGAGTCGACGATTCACCCTGACCGCCCTTCCGCTCTCCGGTCCGGCCGGAATCTCCTCCTTCCGGTTGGCCGGGGGGCAGGTCCAGTTCCTCGTGACCGGGGATACGGGGCCGGTGTACACACTCCAAACCTCCACCAACCTCCTCCTCTGGACCGACTTGATGAGTACCAACCCACCCGGCACCCCGTTCCTCTGGGGAGACATTCCGGGTGACATCCCGTCGCGGTTCTATCGGGTGCGACTTGAGTGATCTCCCACCCGCCGCCCTCCCCTGGGCCCCGGGCCGCAATCTAAGAAAAACCTTTCCGCCCCGACCCCTCCTTGCGGCTGGCGTCCGGCGATCGGATGGGGTTTATTACTGGTGTGGTTCCCGACCTGAGTGGTTCGCTGCCGGGAAGCCGTTTCCACCACGGCTTCGCGGGGTTCGCCGCCGTCGCCGTGATGCTCCTCTTCCTCCCCCAGGGCGCCCCCGGGGAAAATGCGCTCATCGAGTGCACCAGCGACACCTCCCTCATGGAGGTGGCTCCGGAATACAACGCCGGCTGGACCTCCTCGCTCCAGGTGGGCACCAACACCCAGCGCAACTCCGCCCGGATCCTCTTCGGCTTCGATGTCGCATCAACCCTGCCGCCCGGCGCGGTGATCCTGCGCGCCTCGCTGCAGATCTTGGTGCTGCGGGCCGACCCCTTTGCAGCGGTCAACTCCCCGTTTGAGCTGCGCCGGGTCCTCGTCCCCTGGAACGAGGGGACCAAGACCGGCCTGAAAGGGGGGCCTTCGGAGGATGGCGAACCCTCCTGGGATTGGATCTCCTACCCCGACATCGGGTGGAGTGAGCCCGGGGGGTTGATTGGTGTGGATTACAGCGACGCGGTGAGCAGCACCTGCTTCATCAAGAAGCCCGCCACCTACGTGTTCGACTCGACCCCCGAGATGGCTCACGACGTCCAGACTTGGCTCGATGCCCCGGACACCAACTTTGGATGGATGATGCGGAGCCAGTTTGAAGGGGTGCCTAAGACCGCCCGACGCGTCGCCTCCCGGGAGGACACTCCCGCACTCCTGAGCGTCGATTACTATATGCCGGACGCCGAGCCGTACATTTCAGGCGTCACGACCGACGGCAATTCCGTCGTGATTCAATGGACGGGGGGGCAGGGGCCCTACCTCCTCCAACGGATGCCCACCACCGACGGCCCTTGGGAGAACTACGGAGTGCTGATCGACGGCACCACGGCCCGGGTCACCGCCGAGGGAGACCAGGCCTATTTCCGGGTGCTCTCATCGGCCTCGCTCCCCTGAACGATGCCTCCCGGCGGCGGGCTACCAGGCCCGGCTAAGCTGGATCCCCCAGTAGTGGGTTCCCAGGTCGGCATCGGCGTGCCACCCTTGGTATTCCCGGGTGAGGAGATAGCTGCTCAGGATCCCGATGGCTCCCCCGGCCACGACATCGTAGGTGTGGTGCTGCCGGCTGGCGACCCGGCTGTAGGCCACCCAGGTGGCGGCGGCGTAGGCCGGCACCCCGTACTCCCACCCGTAGCGCTTGCGCATGAACTCCGCGGAGGCGAAGGAGATGGAAGTGTGCCCCGAGGGAAACGAGTGGGCTCCGCCGTTGGGTCGCCGCTCGGAGACTGTGTACTTGAGGGTATAGGTGACCGCGAGTGTGGCCGCGGCGGACTCAGCGAACTCAATGGCACCCGTCCGGTCCTCGTACCATGCGGTCAGCCCCAGGGCGGCGGCCGGGAGGGCGAACTGAAGGACGTCGCCACTGAGCTCCGTTGCCCCCGCTCCCCGCGCAGCGGGCGGGCACAGCAGCGCCAGACAGGCGAATCCCCCGGCCATCAGACTGTAGCCGGCGGGGTGCGGCAGTCGCCCAGGGCGGGCCTGGAAGGAGTCGGCTAAAGGAGGGGATGGAGGAGGGTTCATCCTCCGTTGGACGCCTGGAGGGGGAAACTCCTTCAGAGCGGGTCAAGGGCCCTTGACCCGCTCTGA
>DMJJ01000280.1:11379-11772 GCA_003452185.1 Verrucomicrobiales bacterium
GAGGTTCTGCACGACGGCCGCGGCCTCCGCATGCATGGGGCGGTCGTGAGGGATGCGGGGAAGGTTGAGACTCGCGGCGATCCCGGCACGTATCTCCCCTGCGGTCTCGGTTTCGATGCCAGCCCCCTCGGCCATGGCCCTCCGCGATTCAGCCATCTGGCCGAGCCGAGCCGAGGCCTCCTGAAGTCGCGCCCGGACGGCCTCGGGGAGCCGTTGCGCCTCTTCCATCGCGCGTCGCGAGGCCGTCGGAGCCGGCATCTCGAGGTCGGGCCCCTCCTCGGACGGGGGGGGCGGCACCTTTGGCTGGGGAGGCCGGGGGAACGAAGGGGGGAGGGGCTGCTTGGGGCGGTCCCTCACGATACGACGGAGCTCCGCCTCCCAGTCCTCGATTTC
>DMJJ01000414.1:0-245 GCA_003452185.1 Verrucomicrobiales bacterium
GTGGGCCGTGAAGCTCCCGAAGCTCTGCTTGCTCTTGCATCCCGCTGCCAGGAGTTTCCGCCCGTCCAGGTGTCCCCCCTCCCAGGCATCCGCGCTGCTCCCGTCCAGAAGAACCACGGCCCCCGCGGGGGGCTTCGCGCCCAGGGTGGGGCTCTGGCGGCTGACCTTGGTCATCTCGTATGGGCCGCCCGACGGGGTGCTGATGCTGATCTTGCCGTTGGCCAGCTCGGCCTTCCGGCCATCCT
>DMJJ01000414.1:595-3039 GCA_003452185.1 Verrucomicrobiales bacterium
CGGAAGGCCGCCCGGGTAGGTGACCATGCGGAAGTTGCCATCCCCCAGGGCGATGACCTGTGAACCGCCCCAGTCGTTGGTGTATTCCCCCTGATCGGCAAAGTCCGGCCCGCCGGAGGCAGCGTCCAGATAAGTGGGAATCGGATCGGCAGCGCGGAGCCCGGCCGCCAACAGGAAGGTGAACAGCGATGAGAGTTTCATAATGCTTTGGTGTGGGCCAACTAAGCCCTCCCTTGAGCCCGCGTGCAACAAAAAGTCACTCGACCAAACCCTCCCTTTCCGCCTTTCCGAAGGCTTAATAGTGAGAGGGTTTCGTCGATAAACACTCGGATGTCAGGGAACTTGAACCCCGAACCGACAGAACGCAACGCGGCAGCGGAGGCGACGCTCGCCCGCGTACGGGCAGGGCTCCAACGAGGCCAAGCCCCGGTGATCGGGCAGATCGTGCAGATCATCCGGGAGATCAGCGAAAAGGCGGACAGCATGTCGGTGCACGATCTCGCGGATGTCATCAGCCGCGACCCCAGCACGATGACCCGGATCCTGGGGATCGCGGGCACCCTCGGCTACAACCCCGGCGGAGCGGAGATCACCTCGATCCCTCAGGCCATCGCTGTCGTTGGGTTCGAACGGATTCGGAACCTCGCGATTTCAGTCATGCTCCTTGAGAACGTGGAGCAATCGTGTGGGGTCGAGATCAACCGCGAGCTCGCTGGGCTGTCGCTGACTGGCGGCCTGATCGCGGCAGGCATCTGCAAGCTGAACGGCAAGGTGGAGCCCGACCTCGGCTTCCTGTGCGGCGCACTTCGCAGCTATGGCCGGATGCTGATGGCCACCTTTCTCTCGGAGGAATACTCAAAAATCCTGGCCTGCGGCGCCGGGGGCACGGTGCCGGACCATGTCTTCCGGAAGAACTTCGGCCTGACGCCGCTGGAGCTCGGGCGTGAGCTATTCCACAACATGCAGCTTCCGCAGATGATCCTGAGGACATTCCAGGACATCCCGGAGGCAACGCGCGACCGTCTGGGGGAGAGCCCCAGTGGGGCCCTGCTGCTGGCTGCCGACCTGGGGCTCCGGATCGCCGACGCCCTGGCAACCCGTGATCTCACCGAGGAGGATTTCGCCCGCCGGATGGCCGACATCACTCAGGGCTACCCCGAGGGCTTCGAACTGACGAATCAGCAGACGGGGGATCTGGTGAAGGAGATCTCCAGCCAGATCAGCTCATTCAGCCAGGCGGGACGCTTTTCAAAGGGGAACGTGGTGCTCTTTCAGCGGATGGACTGCCTGGCCGAGGGGCGCAAGCCCCCGCCCCCCTTCGCCCCCAAGGTGAAGCGCCAAGTGCCGCCGCCCGAGCTTCCCCCGGCAAAGCGGGCCTCAGGGATCCTGGGGACGGCCCAGGTGGAGATCGACCGGATGCTGGACGCCCCGCAAACGGAGATTCACGCGCTGCTCAGCCTCGTGATCCAGGCGCTCCTGGACGCCTTGTCGCTGGAGAGCTGCCTCGTGTTCGTCCGGCAAAGCCAGGGGGCCTTCCACCTTGAACACGGAGCCGGGCCGCTGCTGGAGTCGATCGACCGCGCGATCATGCTCCGGGCCGACCAGCGGGATGTATTTGGGGTCCCGGTGAGTCGGGGCGAGGATGTCCTGATCCAAAACCCGGACGACCCCCGGATGCGGGCCTTTGTCCCGGAATGGCTGCGACGGCCCGGGCATGCCCTGCCGTTCCTGCTCCTCCCCCTCAAGGACTCGACCGGCACCTACGGGCTGCTCTGCGGGATCTGCCGCAACGCAGCCGCTTTCGCCCTCGTGGGCCAGGTCAACTCGGAGCTCCGGCTCTTCCGGGCCAAGCTCGTCCGCCTCGGGTCGAGGATACGCGCGCGGCAGCCGTGAACCTGTCCCGGTCCCTCCGGGTTTGACTACGCTCCCCCGCCCGCCCAAAGCCGGCCGGCCGGCCTCGATTCGTTGAGCCACCCTGCCCGGACGGCGAAGCGCACCATGTCCGCCCGGCTCTTGAACCCGAGCTTCTCAGAAATCCGCATCTTGTGCGTCTCGACGGTCTTCACGCTGATGCCCAGCAAGGCAGCGAGCTCCTTGTTGCTGTGCCCCCAGGCGGTGCCCCGCAGGATCTCCTCCTCCCTTGGGGAGAGCTGGGAGGAGGGCTCGGCTCCCAGCACCGTGTGTCCCCGCCCCCCCTGCCCGGCCAGCGCGGCGGACGCGAGGTCCCGGTCAAAATGAACGTGGCCGGCCGCCACCTTGCGGATGCAGTCGACGAGTTCCTCGGCAGCGGATTTCTTCAGAACATAGCCCGTCACCCGTGCCTGGCACATCTGCCGGAAGTAGGACTGGTCCTCGTGCGCCGTCAGGATAAGCACGCGGATCCGGGGGTGCTCCGAGAGCAGCTTCTCCGTGGCCTCCAGCCCATTCATACCGGGCATGGAGAG
>DMJJ01000017.1:0-570 GCA_003452185.1 Verrucomicrobiales bacterium
GGTGATCGAGCTCTCGAGATGCTCCGGGAAGGAAGGGCTGACCCCCTTCCCTGCCAGGAGCGGGGTGCCAAAGGGGATGAACTGCTCGGAAACCGTGACCAGGAATCCCTCCCGGGGGGAACCCGCTCCCCCGGCCGCCCTGTACACGGAGCAGAGCTCACACGCGATCAGGGGGCCCGCCAACCCCAGCGCGGCGAGGGCGACCAGACTCGTCAGGAGCGATTTCATCCAGCGTCCCGATCGGGGGTCAGGGAAGGACCAGAAGCCGGTAAAACCGCTGCCCCCCGACCCGATCATCCGGATAGATGTAATGGTTGGGAAACGGGAGCTTCGGGGCGGTCCAGAGGGTGATCCACTCCTTGTCGGGCAGGGCAGGCCGGGGCGAGGCCACCGTGTACTGCAACTCATAGGTGGCGTTCGGCTCCGTGTCGAAATGGATCAGCACCTGGCCGGCCTGATACCGCTCGATACGGTCGATCCTCGGGCCGGGTGGAACCGGGACGGGCCGGGGCGAGGTCCACCCCGGGAGAGCGGAGAGGAGAGCCAGCGTGCCAGCAAGCAGGCCCCGGG